>NZ_JBFUMG010000223.1:0-6907 GCF_054049495.1 Phyllobacterium sp. P5_D12
GCTTCCTGCTTTTTGAAGTGAAAGCGGGCAAGAGGTCCGTTTCTATGCATAGGGAGATCGTTCTCTGATGAAGAAAATCGAAGCCATCATCAAACCATTCAAACTGGATGAGGTGAAAGAGGCACTGCAGGAAGTGGGGCTTCAGGGCATCACAGTGACCGAAGCGAAGGGCTTTGGCCGTCAAAAGGGTCATACCGAATTGTATCGCGGCGCTGAATATGTCGTCGACTTCCTGCCGAAGGTGAAAGTCGAGATCGTTCTGGGCGACGAATCCGTCGAGGCCGCCATCGAGGCGATCCGCAAGGCGGCACAGACCGGCCGTATCGGCGACGGAAAGATCTTTGTATCCAACATTGAGGAAGTTGTGCGCATCCGGACCGGAGAATCCGGCATCGACGCCATCTGATCCGAACACCCTCCGCTGGCACGTTCGCGCCGGCAACCAGTATCATCGTCGCTGAATAAGGAAAATTGATATGACGACCGCTAAAGATATTCTGAAACAGATCAAGGACAACGACGTAAAATTCCTCGATCTCCGCTTCACCGATCCAAAGGGGAAGCTGCAGCACGTGACGATGGATATTGCTGAAGTTGACGAAGACATGTTCGCCGATGGCGTCATGTTTGACGGCTCTTCCATTGCCGGCTGGAAGGCCATCAATGAGTCCGACATGGTTCTTATGCCAGACACCGATACGGTTCACATGGACCCGTTTTTCGCGCAGTCTACCATGGTTATCCTTTGCGACATTCTCGATCCGATCTCGGGCGAATCCTACAATCGCGATCCGCGCGGCACGGCCAAGAAGGCCGAAGCCTACATGAAGGCAGAAGGCATCGGCGACACCATCTTCGTTGGCCCGGAAGCCGAATTCTTCGTTTTCGACGACGTCAAGTACAAGGCAGATCCCTACAACACTGGCTTCAAGGTCGACTCTACCGAACTGCCGTCGAACGACGATACCGACTACGAAACCGGCAACCTTGGCCATCGTCCGCGCATCAAAGGCGGTTATTTTCCGGTCCCGCCAATCGATAGCGCGCAGGATATGCGTTCGGAAATGCTCACTGTCCTCACGGAAATGGGCGTGCGCGTTGAAAAGCACCACCACGAAGTGGCTGCCGCACAGCACGAGCTTGGCATCAAGTTCGACGCCCTCACCCGCAACGCCGACAAGATGCTGATTTACAAATACGTCGTGCATCAGGTCGCCAATGCCTATGGCAAGACAGCGACCTTCATGCCGAAGCCTGTCTTTGGCGACAATGGTTCGGGCATGCACGTTCACATGTCGATCTGGAAAGACGGCAAGCCGACTTTCGCCGGGAATGAATATGCCGGTCTGTCCGAAAGCTGCCTGTTCTTCATCGGCGGCATCATCAAGCATGCCAAGGCGATCAACGCCTTCACCAACCCCTCGACCAACTCCTACAAGCGTCTGGTTCCAGGCTATGAAGCTCCGGTTCTGCTGGCCTATTCCGCGCGCAACCGTTCGGCCTCCTGCCGTATTCCGTTCGGCTCGTCGCCGAAGTCCAAGCGTGTTGAAATCCGCTTCCCGGATCCGACAGCCAATCCTTATCTCGGCTTCGCCGCGATGCTGATGGCCGGTCTTGATGGCATCAAGAACAAGATCCATCCCGGCCAGCCAATGGACAAGGACCTTTACGATCTTCCTGCAAAGGAACTCAAGAAGATCCCGACCGTCTGCGGCTCCCTGCGTGAAGCACTCCAGAGCCTCGACAAGGACCGCGGCTTCCTGAAGGCCGGTGGGGTGTTCGATGACGATCAGATTGACTCGTTCATTGAACTTAAGATGGCCGAAGTGATGCGTTTCGAAATGACACCGCATCCGGTCGAATACGACATGTACTAKTCGGTCTGATCTGACCGAGATTTTAAAAAGAACCCCGGTGCGAGCCGGGGTTTTTTTGTTTTAACGCTGTTAGAAAAAGCAAAAAGCCGATTACGAGGCGGAAACAGCTTCCAGCATCTTCACCGCTACGTTCATCTCGCGCTCACGCACAGCGCGGCGGACAGCCGCTTCGGCGTCTTCGCCCCAATGCTCGATCGTCCAATCCTCATCAACGTGCGCGAGCCTCCACGCTTCCTCGCCGGAAATCTCGCCTTTGGCGACGGCGAGCGCCATGATTGCCGAGCCGGTCAATGTCGTGATCGTATGCAGCGCGGCAATGGCGAACGGGTCATTGAACTGGCCGAGGTGAACACTGAAAGCGCCTAGCGCCTCGCGCGGCTGCTCGACATGCATAATGCCTTCCGCCAATAGGAAGCGCGCGCCGAGCTCCGATGCCGCCCAATCGATGAGCGGATCCCAAAGTTCGGTCTGGCGATCGACCAGCCGTTCGGGTGAACCGGCGCGATAGCACAGCATATCCGACGAGGCGAAGCGCAACACATCTTCCAGCACCGCCTGCGGATCATTTACGATCCCGTCGATCGCTGTATTGGCAAGCCGGGTAGCTGGCATCTGTGCCGGGTCGATTTCCTTTTCCTGCACGGAAAATTCGTCGGCAATCAACTGCGCCGCCGCGCGCGTCGGCAGTGCAAGGGTCTGCCGGGCCGGTGTCTTGACTGCGCGGCCGTCCAGCTCGACAGCAAACTGACCGTCATGCTCGGCAACGGCGGCCTCTTTGTAAAAACGCTTTGGCAAAGGCATTTTCGACTGGATCTGCGCGCGGCGAACTGGATCCGGGTCGGAAAGATCCTGTTTCTTGTCCATGTTGAAGAGGTCGTTACGCATCATGACAGCCCGCTAATTAATTATCTTCGTCGCCGTCGCTCTCATCGAGTCCCAGCAGGTTCCAGGTCTGCACCATATGGGGCGGCAATGGCGCGGTTACATCGATGATGCCGCCCGACGGGTTGGGAACACGAATCCTGCGCGCGTGCAAATGCAGGCGGTTCTGGATGCCGCCCGGGAAAGACCAGTTCGTATCCGCTTCGAAATATTTCGGATCGCCGATGATCGGGCAACCGATGTGGGCAGCGTGCACGCGCAATTGGTGCGTGCGGCCCRTATAGGGTTCCATTTCCAGCCATGTCAGAACCTGTCCGGCAGATTCGATCACACGATAATAGGAGACGGCGTGATCCGAATCCGGTTCGCCGTGCTGGGCAACGCGCATTCGATCGCCATCGGGCGTCGTTTCCTTGACCAGCCAGGTGGTGATCTTGTCCTCACGCTTGCGCGGGATGCCTTTCACCAGGGCCCAATAGGTTTTCTTCGTCTCACGCTCGCGAAAAGCTGCGGTCAACGCCTGCGCTGCGCCGCGTGTGCGGGCAACGACGAGAACGCCCGACGTGTCGCGGTCGAGCCGATGGACAAGTCGTGGCTTTTCGCCCTTCTTGTTGCGCCAGGCTTCCAGCATGTCATCAACATGACGATTGACGCCGGAACCGCCCTGCACCGCCAGACCCGCCGGCTTGTTGAAGACGAACACCTTCGGATCTTCATAGAGCAGCATCTGTTTCAGCACGTCGCCGTCGTCACGGCCGCGAATGCTCTTACCGGTCAGATGGCCCTCGGCTTTGGAATCAACCGGTAGCGGAGGGATGCGGATAGTCTGCCCGGCCTGCAGCCTCGTGTCGGATTTGGCGCGCGATCCATCGATCCTTATCTGGCCGGACCGCAGCAATTTCTGCAGATGCCCGAATCCTAAACCAGGAAAATGTACCTTGAACCAACGGTCGAGGCGCATTTCGGCCTCGCCCGTATCGACTGTCTTCTGTTCTACCGCTGCCATCAACTCTGCCTTCTTGGGTCAGAGGTGCGAATAGCACTAAGTAGTCATTCTTGCGAGCCATAATCCAAAAAACAGCGCGCCAATGCTCAAGATCACGCTCGCGAGCATATAAAAAAGAGCGATTGCGAGTTCACCCCGCTGCCAAAGCACGACGACATCCAGCGAAAATGACGAAAACGTCGTGAAGCCGCCAAGAATCCCGATGGCTATAAAGAGCCGCAGTTCGGGCGATCCTTCGAAGCGGCGGGCGAGAAGCTCGATGAAAAGCCCCATGAGAAAACCTCCAATGACATTCACCGCCAGTGTGCCGTATGGGAAAGCCACGCCGAAGGCTCGTGCCATCCCGACCCCGACAAGATATCGCGCGACAGATCCGATGGCTCCACCTGAAGCCACAAGCAATATTGCGTTCATTTTACATTCAGCCTGCGCAGTTTATGTTGCCAACTCAATTGGTTGAATCATCACGGGACGTTACGCGACGTAGAAAAATGTTCCACACAGGAACGAGGAACTAGCATAACTTTAGAGCATTGAATATTGCGGTGCACAAGAGTCTGATGCAGTGTCATTTCTACAGCGTGAGTAGCGGCCCCAGTAGCGGAGTGGCAAAGTGTCATTGTTAAACATCTATTGGAAATCGCTCCAATATCTCGGCGCTGAAAAGCGCGCGACTGTGTTTATCTGCGTCGCCAACGTAGCTCTCGCCCTCACTATGGTCGCGGAGCCCTGGCTCTTGGGACGCGTGATCGAGGCCATCGCAACAAAAGCGGCCATTTTGCCTGCGCTGAGCCTTTTGGCGAGCGTCGGATTGTTTCACATCGGTGCAAACGTGCTCGTTTCCCGCGAGGCTGACCGGCTTGCGCATCGCCGCAAACTTGCGGTGCTCACGGAATCCTATAACCGCGTCATCAGCATGCCGCTCGCCTGGCATCATCAGCGCGGAACATCCAATGCCTTGCATACGCTTTTGCGCGCCGTCGAGACCTTGTTCGGCCTCTGGCTGGAGTTCATGCGCACACATCTTGCAACCGCTGTCGGTATTCTGTTCCTGTTCCCGCTCGCGTTGAGCCAGGATTGGCGTCTTACCTCGGTGCTGGTCGTTCTCGGTGCCCTGTACGTCATCGTCAGCCGCGTGGTTACCAGCAAGACCAAGGATGGCCAGGCTCAGGTAGAACGCCATCACATCACTGCGTTTGGTCACGTCAGTGACTCGATGAGCAACATTTCCGTACTGCAGAGCTACAATCGCATCGAAGAAGAAACCCGCGCGTTGCAATCTTACGCAAAGCAGCTGCTGGATTCGCAGTATCCCGTTTTGAACTGGTGGGCTTTGGCCAGCGGCATCAACCGCATGGCATCGACCATCTCGATGATCGTCGTTCTGCTTCTCGGTTCATACTTCGTCATGCACGGCGAGATGGGTGTCGGCCAGGTCGTGGCATTCACGGGCTTCGCCACCCTGCTGATCGGTCGTCTCGACCAGCTCAGTGCGTTCGTGAACCAGATTTTCGCGGCCCGCGCCAAGCTTGAAGATTTCTATGAGATGGAAGCATCGGCTGCCTATGCGATCGAGCCGAAGACGGCGCACGACATCGATAATGTCAGCGGCGACGTCGAGTTCGAGAATGTTTCCTTCGAATTCGCCAATTCGACACAGGGCCTGAAGAACGTTTCGTTCAAGGCCAAGGCCGGGCAGACTGTCGCCATCGTCGGCCCGACCGGTGCCGGCAAGACGACGCTGATCAATCTCTTGCAGCGCGTGTACGATCCGAAGGAAGGCCGTATTTTGGTCGATGGTATCGATACCCGTACGGTTAGCCGTCGCTCACTGCGCAACGCCATTGCGACCGTGTTCCAGGATGCGGGGATGTTCAATCGCTCGATCGAAGACAATATCCGCGTTGGTCGCCCGAAGGCTAGCGACGAGGATGTGCTTGCTGCGGCCGAAGCCGCCGATGCCAGCGACTTCATTCTCGCCAAGTCTGCCGGCTATGGCACCGTTGTCGGCGAGCGCGGGTCGCAGCTCTCCGGTGGTGAACGTCAGCGCGTCGCCATCGCCCGCGCCATCCTCAAGGATGCGCCGATCCTGGTCCTCGACGAGGCGACCAGTGCGCTCGACGTCGAGACGGAAGCACGCGTCAAGGTTGCGGTGGACAAGCTGTGCCAGAACCGCACGACCTTCATCATCGCTCATCGTCTCTCGACTGTCCGCGATGCCGACATCGTGCTCTTCATGGACCAGGGCGAAATCATCGAGTCCGGTAGCTTCGATGCCCTGGCGCGCCAGAACGGCCGCTTCAGCTCGCTGCTCAAGGCGGGTGGCCTGAAGCTCGACGACGATACGGCAAATGTAACGCCCTTCCCGCGCAAGCCGGAAGCTGCCTAACGGACCAACATCACACAAAAAGAAAGGCCGCTTTTCAGCGGCCTTTCTTTATTCCTCCCCGCGTTCCCGCCGCAGCTTGTTCCAATAGTCGATGCGCTTGCGGATGTCTCGCTCAAAGCCGCGCTCCGGCGGATCGTAAAACGTCTGCCGGCCAAGCGGTTCCGGAAAATAATTCTGGCCTGAAAAAGCCTCGGGTTCATCGTGGTCATAAGCGTAGCCCTTGCCGTAGCCCTCACCCTTCATCAGCTTCGTCGGCGCATTGAGGATATGCTTCGGCGGCACAAGCGAGCCGTTTTCCTTGGCCGCGCGTGTTGCCGCCTTGTAGGCCAGATAAACCGCATTGGATTTCGGTGCGGTGGCGAGATAGACGCAAGCCTGCGCCAGCGCCAGTTCGCCCTCCGGCGAGCCCAGATAGTCATAGGCGTCCTTGGCGGCATTGCAGATCACGAGCGCCTGTGGATCGGCCATACCGATATCCTCGCTTGCCATGCGGACGAGCCGGCGCCCGAGGTAGAGCGGGTCTTCACCCGCATCGAACATCCGGCAAAGGTAATAGAGCGCCGCATCAGGATCCGACCCGCGCACGGATTTATGCAGCGCCGAGATCAGATTGTAGTGACCATCCTGGCTCTTGTCGTAGACCGGCGCACGCCGCTGCACGATCTGCTGTACCCGTTCCGCGTCGAAAACCTCGCCGTCACGCGCCGCGCGCCAGACTTCTTCGGCCAGCGTCAGGATTGCCCGCCCGTCACC
>NZ_JBFUMG010000224.1:0-6904 GCF_054049495.1 Phyllobacterium sp. P5_D12
CTATTGGCCTCTCCAGTCGTAGAGCAGGGTCAGCAAAACAAGAATATCTRCCTGCCTGCGGGCAACTGGACCGAGTGGAATTCTGGAACGGCGCAACAAGGTGGCGAGTCGATCAACTTCAAAACAGGAAGTTGGGAGAAAGATATACCGCTCTTCATCCGCCAAGGCGCAATTATCCCGATGATGAGCGAAGATGTGCAATATATTGGAGAAAAGCCGCTCAAAAAACTGGATGTGGAAGTGTTCCCGGACACCAAGCGCACGTCGTTCGAGTATTATGATGATGACGGCAAAACCTATGATTACGAAAAGGGTGTATATTTCCTGCAGAACTTGTCCGTGCAACGGACTGGCAAAACGGTTCTATTCGAAACGGCTGCACCAGAGGGTGGTTTTAAACCGGAGCTCGAATATTATACTGTGAAGATCCATGGTCCAATTGCCGCAAGCGTCGAGATGAACGGAGTGAAGCTCAATCAGGAACCAAACTTTGAAACTCTAGCCGGCGAAGGCTGGTATTCGGGACTGGACGCGGCTCATGGCAATATTCCTGTGACGTACGTTCGGATGAAAGCTCAGGCAAAGCAAAGCGTTACGCTGACCACCCAATGATAAAATTATGAAAGGGCAGTTTCTGACTGCCCTTTCATATCTTAACCAATTGAAATCATAGCGCCCGCAGCCCGTTCTTCGACACGTAAGCCTCGGTGTCGGCCAACGCCAATTCGAAGCGATTGAAGAGTTCGTTGAGCTCGTCCCCGGTGATGATCATCGGCGGGCAGAAGGCGATCGTGTCGCCAAGCGCGCGAAGTATGGCGCCATGTCGTTCAAGGAACTTCGCAAGATTTGATCCAACGCCGTGCGCCGGATCGAAGGAGCGTTTCGTGGCCTTGTCAGCAACCATCTCTACCGCTCCAACAAGTCCGCAAGAACGAACCTCGCCCACGAGCGGATGATCTTTGATTTTGACAAGGCGGGCTTCAAAGGTAGGGGTCAAGCCGCGAACATACTCGACAATATTCCGGCGCTGGTAAATTTCGATCGCCTTCACGCCGAGCGCGCACCCGACCGGATGACCGCCATAGGTGAAGCCATGGCCGAAACTGCCGAGCTGGGCGCTGTGGTCGACATAGGCCTGGTAGACGTCCTCGGGAACGAGCACGGCACCGAGTGGCGCATAGGCTGCGGTCAACTGCTTGGCGACGGATATGGTCGTCGGTGTCATACCGACGCTCTGGCTCCCCCACCAGTTGCCGGTACGGCCGAAACCGTTGATCACTTCGTCGGCGATGATCAGAATATCATGCTCGCGCAAGATCGGTTCGATGGCGGCGAAGTAGCCGGACGGCGGAACAATGACGCCGCCAGCACCCATGACAGGTTCGGCGATAAAGGCGGCAATCGTCTCCGGCCCTTCGCGTTCAATCATATCTTTCAATGACTTGGCAAGTCGCGCCACAAACTCTGCCTCGCTTTCGCCCTCCTGACCGAAGCGATAATAATGCGGGCAATCCGTATGCAGCACGCGGTCCACGGGCAAGTCCCAGCCCTTGTGGTTCCCGGGCAGCCCGGTCAAAGATGCGGCCATGACCGTGACGCCATGATAGGCCTTGACGCGGGAGATGATCTTCTTCTTTTCCGGCCGGCCAAGGGCATTGTTATAGTACCATGCAAGCTTGACCTGCGTGTCGTTTGCCTCGGAGCCGGACGATGTATAGAACACCTTCGAAATCGGCACAGGCGCGATTTCCTTAAGCTTTTCAGCAAGTTCGATAGCTGGCTCCATACCCTTGCCACCGAAGAGATGGTAATAGGGCAGGGTGCGCATCTGCTCATTGGCAGCCTCGATCATCTCTTCGTCGCCGAAGCCGAGACCCGCACACCACAGGCCCGACATGCCCTCGATATATTCCTTGCCTTGTGTGTCGTAAAGATAGACGCCTTTGCCATGCCCCATGACCAGAGGCCCGGTTTCTGCAAGCTTGTGGAGGGGAGTATAGGGGTGCAAAACCGCGTTGATATCGCGCTGCTGGACATTGGTAAGGGGATGGCCATTCGCCATTGGGAAACTCCGGTTTTGAAAGATTTGCGACCTTAGCCAGACTCGGTTGAAAGTGCAAAGCGGGGCGTCAAGAAAGCTGACTGCAACCTTGCTAACCAAAATTTCAACGCAGGGTGCAGAAAAGCATTCCGGAATCGACTATTCATGCATAGGAATCGCCAGGTCTTGTGTCATTTTCGTGTATTGTTGCGCAAAAGCTTTGCCGGAATAGGCAAGCGTCGCTCTAAGTCCGAAAACGTTTGAGGAGAGCGGCAAATTCCATCCCGAGTTTGCTCTGCGGTGCGGTCTCGGGCTGATCCGTGGTCACGGTCAAACTCGTTCCGTCGTTGCCGAGCATCACGAACACCGTCTGGTCGGTCGTACCGTCCGACACGGAGATGGCAGCGATCCGCTGCTGGTCGCTGTTTTCCGGTGCTCTGATATTGAAGATCACTTCGCCGCCGACGAGATCTGCGGCTTTGCGCAAGGCGCCCTCAAAACCGTCGGCGACGATGTCCTGGGCACCGAGCGCAAGCTCGATTTCCACAACCTCAAGCGAAACCGCTTTGCCAGCCTCAGGCATATTGTCCGGCCTCGTTATCTTCATGTTTGAAATGCGGTTTGCATTCCGCCCTCTGCTTTCCCGAAACGATTGTCCAAATCAGGACGGTGATCATGTCAGTACTGTGACACCCGATCCACTCATAAAGTGTAAACGGCTTAAATGCAGGTGGGGACGACCCGAAAATGTCATCGAAGTTTCATGCAATCCCGATATGGGAATGCGACATCTGATATGCCGACAGTACGGCAGAAATGTTTTTTATCTAAATTAATTAATAAAATCAATTGTTTAAGTTAAGGACAAGATTTCAATGGAACGTCGCGATTTTATCAAGATGCTGGGTCTTGCCGGCACCAGCGCTACTGCGTATGCCGCCTGCTCATCCTATATGCGTGAGGCACTGGCGCAATCGACCAGCATCAATGAATTGCTGAGCACTGCAGCGCATTGTCAAAGCGGCTCGCTCAAGGACGTTGAACACGTCATTCTCCTGATGCAGGAGAACCGCTCCTTCGATCATTATTACGGGACTTTGCGCGGCGTGCGCGGCTTCGGCGATCCGCGGCCCTTGCGGCTCAAGAGTGGTGTATCGGTGTTCGATCAGCCAAGAGCACCGCTCCTTTCGTCATTCAGCTATTCGTTCAACAACGTTAGCTGGGATATGATCGAAGCTTTCGTCGCACCATTCGAGCCGGCACAGCTCAAGCGGCTCCTCAAGGAGCAGATTGATACGATGTTCCCGACGGCGGCGCCGACGGTGACACCGTTGATCGATACCATGCCCAACGGTTTTCTCCTGCGTGTGCTGCGCAGCGACTGGGACAGCCTGCTGCCGCCGGAGATGGCCGGCAATACCATTCCGGAGTTACTGGAGAAACTAAAAGACGGCCTCGTGGTTTTGAAGCCTGAGGATATCGATCCGACGTTTGCCGATATAGTGAAGAATGGAGTTATGTCTCTGTTCGACAACAAGGAGGTGCTGGATCTGATCGGAAAGGCCCTGCCAGAGGGCGGTTTCCTCAAGCCCGATATGATCAAAGGGATGATGGAAGGGATGCCGGCGCAACAGGTTGTTGCAATCCTTGTGGGTCTTGTCGCCTCTCTTATCAAGATCGATGAATTGAAGGCCTCGTGGCCAAGTGCAGTTGCGATCTTGCCTTCGCTTGGCAAGGGCCTGCCAAACCTGGCGGAACTTTTCTATTGGTTGCAGGGACTGTCGCAGCAGTTCGCGGCGTCACCGGCCGTTGGTATGTTGCCGCAGAACCCCGCACTCCTCCTTTCCCTGCTGCCTGCCGACATTACCAAGTATATTCCCGAGGACATCAAGGCCCAGTATCCGAAGCTTGTTGCCTCGCTTAAAGGCGAGGGTCACATCAAACCGTTCCAGGTGCAACGCGGTACCGATTCAGCCGGTGAATATAAATCATTCGGGCTGCCGCATGCCTATGACGATCAGCGGGATGCCATCAATCATGGCTGGAACGATCAATGGATGCTGACAAAAGGCGAGGAGGCGATGGCGCATCTCGACGTCGCCAAGGACCTTTCATTCTACCACAAGCTTGTGGACGCCTTCACCATTTGCGACGAATATCATTGTTCTTCCCATACGGGGACGGACTCCAATCGCACCCATTTTTATTCGGGCACGGCAAATGGCTGGACCAACAATTTGTTTTTCAGCGGCGGCAAAACCGTGCCCGACTGGAAAACCTATCCGGAGACGTTGCAGAACCTGGGTGTAAGCTGGAAATGCTATCAGGATGGCCTGGGAGAAGACTTATTTCTTGGCAATTTCGGCGACAATCTGCTGGAGGATTTCAAGCAATATAAAGTTGCCGGCAGTGAAATCGCCAAGCATGCGCTGATCGTCAACACGATATTGCGCACTGATGCCGACGTCCCCTCACAACTGGAAAAGGATATCGCTGAGGGTACGCTGCCCGCCGTTTCCTGGATCGCCGCGCCCCAAGCCTTCTGTGAACATCCAAGCGGTATCTCGCCGCATTTCGGCGAATATTACGTTAACCAGATATTGAAAGCTCTCGCGGCCAATCCGGAAGTGTGGAAGAAGACCGTCTTCATCATCAATTACGATGAAAATGACGGTTTCTTCGATCATGTGCCGCCGCCTTTGCCGCCGCTGCCTTCGGTACACGACGTTGGCAAGGTCTCCGATGGCATCGAGACTCAGCGAACGGCTTCAATGCAGAACATGCGACGAAACTGGCGCAGGTCCTTGTCACAGCAGAGTATGCACGCTATCCGGCCGAGCCCAAGGATCAATTGACCATGGGTCTTGGCTGCCGTGTGCCTTGCCTTATCATATCGCCATGGACTGTCGGCGGGCGCGTCTGCTCCGAACTCTTCGACCATACCTCGACATTGCGCTTCCTCGACACATGGCTTGCGGCCAGGGGAAAGCAACCGGCCGGCTCGACGTTCGAGAACATCTCATCCTGGCGTAGAGCCATTTGCGGCGACATGACCAGCGCCTTCGATTTTACACGCAGGCTCGACACTGTCGCCAGCCAGGGCAAGACCAGGATCGATGCGGCGGTTGCGGCGGCAAAATCTATTCCGGCTTACCGGACCAAGGCCGATCAAGCGGCCCTGATGAAGGCTCTGCCAACGTATAAGGGGAAGGGAACCGATATCGCCGCTGACCTGGCCAAGGAAACACGGCTGAAGCAGGACCGCACGCAGATAGAACTCTTGCCGCTTGGTTATGATTTCAATGTGTTTGGTTCTGTCGTCGAAAAAGCTGGCAAACCCGACAGGCTGCAACTGACCTTCAAGAACAGGGGCAGCATTGGCGTTGCGCTCAACGTCTATTCCTATCATGCCTATGACAAGGATCGAGGCGCCTGGTTTTATGCCTTGACGAAGGCGGGCAAGGACGGCAAGCCAGTGGAAGTCGTTGACGCATATAGCCTTGGCGATCGCGGCGGCAAATATGAATTCGCCGTGCATGCACCGAATGGCTATCTGAGTGAGTTCCGGGGCGACACGAACCGGACGGAGCAGCGACTTCCGGAGGTGATCGATATACGCTCGACTGACGGCGGCGAGACGGTCGAGTTCGTGTTCGATAAGTGGCCGACAGCCAATGGCAGCATAAAGGCAGTCTCTGCCTATACCGGCAGATAACTTATTTAAGTAGCGGCGCAATCAAACTTGCTTTGCCAACCGAGAATGGTTGGTACGATGTCTCTTTTATCGACAGCGACAACGCTATCGTGGCGTCAGCGGAAACGACCACCGGCTATCTTCGCCGCTATGCCGGACATCTTGAAAACGGCAGGATCAGCAAGACTGATCCTGCCATAGGCATTCCATACGATGTGACAAAACGGATTTACGATTGGGCGGGCGCTTAGCCTGAAATCGGGCTATGCGGTAACATATTCAAATATTGATCTTTTAACGTTCAAAAATTTTACTTTGGAGTATTCATTTTGAAAAAGAATTTATTGTTGGCATTTCCGTTGATCCTGCTCTCCGCATGTAATGGATCGGACTCGAATTCGGACAAGGTTGCCAAATCGACGTTCGATGCGGTGACGGCGGAGCTTGAACAGGCAAACAATGCCAAAGATGAACTGACCAAGAAAAATCAAGAGCTGGCGGGTCAACTTAGCAATGCCAATACCACGATTGTAACCGGCGAGGACGAGCGCACGGCGTTAAAAACAGCGCTCGATTTCACACTGGTCAAGCTGGAGCAATCGATCGATGCGGGACAAGAAAAGGATAAGATTGCCGCTTTGAAGGACAATGCATACGCCGACAAGGAACGTGATCACAAGAATACCAGCGATGCATTGGCAAAGGCAAAAGACGACCTGACGAAAGCGCAGAAAGACTATGAGGAAGCAGTCAAGACCGGCAAGATAGGCGCGGATGGCAAGAGCGCATATGTGAAAGAACTGGAGGCGGCGACGGACAAGGTGAGAATAGCCGAAGCCGCGGAGGAGGCAGCCAAAAAGGACCTCGACGACGCAAAGCGGGAGCGGGATGCCGCCGTAAAAGACCGGGATGATGCCAAGCGCGACTTGGCCGCAGCCATTGCCGAACGCAACAGGCTAAACGACGCGCTGACCAAGCTTGTGGAGAAAGCCTGCAAATAACCCTTTCATCTGGAAGTGCTCGGCTATTGGCTGGGCTCTGATTAACTATTTGTATTTTAACGATTTTTTACGGACCCAATTATGGATAGACGCGATTTCATCAAGATGCTTGGCATTGCCGGCACAAGCGCCACAGCCTATGCGGCTTGTTCTGCCTATATGCAGGAG
>NZ_JBFUMG010000225.1:0-6897 GCF_054049495.1 Phyllobacterium sp. P5_D12
GTCAGGGGAGCCGTAACGTGATACGCACCCCCTATGATCCGGAAAATGAAGGCGCGCAGATGCGCTTCGAGGGACGTATGTCCTATGGCGACTATCTGCGGCTCGACAAGATACTGACGGCGCAGACGCCCCTTTCCGCTGCCCATGACGAGATGTTGTTTATCGTACAGCATCAGGCGTCCGAAATCTGGATGCGGCTCGTTATCCACGAACTGACTTCGGTTTGCGACCACATCGCAAGGGATGATCTCGCGCCCTCCTTCAAGATGCTGGCGCGGGTCTCGCGCATTCTCGACCAGTTGAACTCGGCATGGGACGTCTTGAGGACAATGACGCCCAGCGAATATACGACCTTCCGCGAAGCGCTCGGCATGTCTTCGGGGTTCCAGTCATTCCAGTACCGGGCGATCGAGTTCCTCGCCGGCAACAAAAATGCCGCGATGATGCGCCCGCACGAGCACAAGCCGGATATCCACGCCTGGCTTGACGAATTCCTGCATGCACCAAGCATTTACGACCAGTCTATCCGGCTTTTGGCGCGCAAGGGCTTTGCTATCGACCAATCAGTGCTGGAACGCGACTGCTCGCTGCCCTATCAGCCGAACAACAGCGTGCGTGACGCGTGGCTGGTGATCTACCGCGATCCGGAAGACCACTGGCCGCTCTATGAACTGGCGGAAAAGCTGGTGGACTTCGAAGATTATTTCCGCCGCTGGCGCTTCAACCACGTGACGACAGTCGAGCGCATCATCGGTTTCAAGACCGGCACCGGCGGAACATCCGGCGTCAACTACTTGCGCAAGATGCTGGAAGTGGTGCTGTTCCCGGAATTGTGGAGCGTGAGAACGAACCTTTAGGCCGCCCGTTTGTCGATAGCGACGCAATCCACGGCAGATTTGGCGTGGATATGGTTGCTGTGCGCAAAACCATGCTTGGCGATTGCGGCAAGATCATCATCGGGTTTGATGGGACGGGACCACCAATTATCGTTGAGGGTCCAACCTTGCGCCGTGGCGCTTTCCACCTCGGAACTGTCCGGGCGCAGCACGCATGATTCGTGCACGATACGCGCATTGGGAGAGCGCTTGTTCATCAACTGGCGACCGCGCGCCAATGCACTTGCCTCATCATCGGCGATGACGAGTTGGTGAAACAGATGACRTGTCTGTTTATACTTTGTCAGATAAGCGAATTTGACCTGATATGCCGGCACTACATGCTCCTAGCAAAGACTCAAAAGCGTTAACCATTTATTAATATTGTTGGCGAACCGGTCTTTTTCAAGGAGAGGGAAGTTTTGCACAGATAAATTTGCGGTTTTACAAAAAAGTGAGATTCAGATAAAGTCTTGTTTTTACAACAGAATAGACAACTCGTTACGAAGGCGAAATAAAAGCCGTCCGAGATTAGATCCGGACGGCTGAGTAACTCATAGACTCTGATTCTCACCCATAAACCAATTTGTCCTGGCGGGCGCGGAGTTCAACGATCCTGGAGCCTTGCGCGGGGGCGGCGTTGGCGCTGGTGATGAGTTCGCCCTTCCTGATGGCTTTCGTGACGCTGCCGCCCTGCAAAAGGCCGCAAGGGATGGCGCCGGCGACGCGTGCTTCGCCCGCCGTCATGATCCACGCGCGGTAGCAATATTCGCCAATCGCATCGAGCCTGTCGCCGGGTTTCAGATCCTTCTTGGCGACGGCGCAGACCTCGGCAACCGGCTTGGCCAGCGGCACCATGTCGGCCTTGCCGTAAAGCACGACACGGGCGCAGGTCAGCGGCACCTCGAGCGAGGTCAGGTGATAGGGCCTATGGAAGGTGAAGTACGGACCCTTGCCCATCTTCAGATCTTCCATGCGCTCCGAGATGCGTGGATGCGACATGTCGGCAACGACGAAGACACCCGGCGCCACGCCCTTGCCGATCGAATAGTCGACGACGCCGACCCTTGACAGCACGCCGCCATCCTTTTCCGGCACGAGCACCTTCGACAACTGGTCAAGCGTTGCCGCCGGGCCATGCATGCCCGGCTTGTCGGGGACAAGCCCGGTGGCATTGGCGATCGCCGCCATCTCCACCATGGTCTTCGAGCCATCGACGAATTCGACCAGCATGCGCACATTCATGTGGCGGCGTCTGGCTTCTTCTTCGTAATCATCGGGTATCGCATCGATGTTGAGCGGGTTGTTCTTGCCCTTGCCGGCGGCAACGATCGGATGGCCCATGGCCGAGACGAACTCGATCAGCTCCATGCACGAGGACGGTTCATCGCCGGCGCCGAGCGAATAGGTGACGCCGAGCCGGTCGGCCTCGCTCTTCAGATAGGCGCCGATGGTCACGTCCGCCTCGACATTCATCATGACCAGATGCTTGCCGTGCTCCATTGCTTTCAAGCCGATCTCGGCCCCGACCGCCGGCACCCCGGTCGCATCGATGACCACATCGATCAGCTCGTTCTCAAGGATGAGACCGGCATCATTGGTGACGGCGATCTTGCCGGCTTCCATTGCCGCGGTAAGCGCCGACGCATTCGACACCTCGCGCGAATGGCCCTGTTCCTGGTAGGCGATGTCGACAGCCTTGATCGCGTTGGGCAAATTGAGTTCGGAAATCGCCCCGATCTCGATGCCGGGCATATGTGCCACGCGCGTGACGATATCAGTGCCCATCTCGCCCGAACCGATCAGGCCGATGCGGATCGGACGGCCCGTATCCGCCCGCGCCTGCATATCCCGCGCCAATCCCGTCAATGCAACATTCGTAGCCATCAATGCCTCCACTTTGCTGCAGACCGGCATAGGACGCGAAATTGTGATTGGCAAGTTAGACGTTGTGGAAACGAAACTCCGTACGCTGGCGATACGTCTCGCCGGGGCGAAGGATCGTACCCGGAAACTGCGGCTGGTTCGGACTGTCCGGGAAATGCTGCGCTTCAAGGCAGAGGCCGGCATGTGGACCATAGTGCACGGCGCCAATCGCGGTAACGGCAGATATTTTTGCCCCATCATAGAATTGCAGGCCGGGCTCGCTCGTGTGGACCTGCATGGCAAGGCCATTACCCGCCACGAGCGAGGCTGCAAAACGCATACCATCGCTCATTGGCTCACTCAGGACGAAATTATGATCGTAGAGGGTTGAGCCACTCGTGCCTATCCGGCGCGGCAGGCGAAAATCATAGGCCGTTTCATCAATCCCGGTGATTTCACCAGTGGGAATAAGGCTTCCATCAACGGGCGTATAGGCGTCGGCGAGGATCCGCAAGCGATGGTCGCGAATATCGCTGGACCCGTCGAGATTGAAATAGGAATGCTGGGCAAAATTTGCGACGGTTGGCGCGTCAGTAACCGCCTCGACTTCAACACAAAGCGTGAGGTCATCGAGGCTGTAGGTGCAGTGCACATCCATGTTGCCGGGGAAGCCCTGATCGCCATCTGGCAGATTGATTGAAAGGGTGACAGAAGACTGGCTCCAGCCGGCAATGGTCCACAGGCGCTGCGAAACCCCGCCGCTGCCTCCGTGCAAGGTCTGGACGCCATGTTCATTAAGGTCGAGCTGAACAGTTTTTCCATCGAGCGGGAAACGCCCTCCGGCTATACGGTTGGCGTAGCGGCCGACAAGTGCACCGAAATAGGGTGAAAGAGCCGGGTAGTCGTCAAAGCCATCGAAACCCAGAACGACGCGCTGGAGTATCCCATCGCTCAAGGGAATTTGCAGATCCCTGATAACGGCACCCCAGTTCAAAATTCTGGCAACGGCCCCGGCAGATGAACGGATCGTTACCTGGAATACCGGTTCGCCTTGAAACGTGCCGAATAGCTCTGGTTGCGCATTGTCACGCATCAATAATCCCTGACAGCGACGCTGCCGCGCGAGGAAAGTTTTGCCTGCAAGATCACGACGACCAGCAGGAACAGGCCGCGTATGACCGATTGCCAATAGGCGGAGAGCGAGATCCAGCCCTTGCCGTTCTCGAAGTTCAGAACATTGAAGAGGATGCCAAGCAGCAGCACACCGGCAAGCGTGGCCCCGACAGAACCGACACCGCCGGTCAGCAGGGTTCCGCCGACGACCACCGCGGCGATCGCGAAGAGTTCCCAGCCGACACCCTCGATCGGCTGCCCTGCGCCGAACTGCGACGCGAGGATGACGCCTGCAAGCCCGGCAAGACCGCCACTCGCAAGATAGACGAGAAACTTGATGCGATCAGCGGGAAGGCCCATCAGCCGCGTTGCATCTTCGTTGCCGCCGACGGCGAGCACGCCCCGCCCGGTACTGGTGAAATTCAGAACAACCCAGCCAATCACATAGGCCATGATCGCAATCCAGGCAGGTATTGGAAAGCCGAGGAAATTGTCCTGGCCGATCGACGTGAATCCGCTTTCATACGATACCGACACGGACTGGTTGTCGGCGAGGAGAAGCGCGGTACCGCTTGCCGCCAGCATCATGGCAAGGGTCGCGACGAATGGCATGATCTTCAACCGCGTGACGAGAATTGCATTGATCAGGCCGACGCAAAGCCCGGCGCCGACCCCGGCTCCAAGGCCRATCCAGGCGCCCTGCGGACTGGCGAGCGCCGCGACGACACTGCCCAGCGCAGCAGTCGAACCGACGGACAGATCAATACCGCCGGTCATGATGACGAAGCACATGCCGAGAGCCACGAGCGCGAACATGGAATTGTAGCGCAGAACGCTGGTGATGTTGAAAAAGCCGAGGAAATAATCATAGCGTGCCCATCCAAAGAGGATGAGCAGCAGCAGTGCCAGAACGACACCATAGCTGCCAAGCAAAGAGATCAAACGGGATCTCGTCATGCGCGCCTGCCCTGTTGCTGTATCCAGACGGCTAGCACGATGATGCCCGCCTTGACCACGAGGGCCGCAGCATCGGGCACGCCATTGGCAAGGAGCGTGTAGCGCACCAGCTGGATCGTCATCGCACCAAGCAGCGTGCCGACAATGGTCGCCTTGCCGCCGCTCAAAAGCGTGCCGCCAACAGCAACCGCCGCGATGGCATCGAGTTCCATGCCCATACCGACCAGATTGGCGTCGCTGGAGGAATTGATGGCGATTACGACGAGACCAGCGATCCCGGCGCAAAGGCCGCTGATCGTATAAACGACGAGCTTCACCCTCGAGACCGCAACACCGGAAAGCTCTGCCGCACGTTCGTTGCCGCCAATGGCGATGATCTGACGGCCGAAAACCGTGCGCTTCAACATCCATGCGGCAGCGGTCACCAGGAGCACCATAAGCACGACTTGCACGGGAATGCCGAAGAGGCGGCCAAGACCGATCCACTGAAATTGCGGAACGCGGAATGTCTGGAGATTGCCGTTGGTCAATACCTGGGCAATGCCGCGGCCAGCAATGAACAGAACCAGCGTCGCAACGATGGGCTGGATGCGAAACCTGGCGATCAGCCAGCCATTGAACAGGCCAAACAAGCCCGCAACACCAACCGCGATAAACATGGCCGCCGCCACGGCAAGAGCAACATTGTCGATGGGAACAATCTTGCCGAGGAAGATCATCGGCGCAAGCGCGCCGGAGATCGCCATGAGCGATCCGACGGAAAGATCGATGCCGCCGGTCGCGATGACGAGCGTCATGCCGACGGCAACGATGACAATAGTGCAAACCTGCGTGAGATTGACATTAAGCGTCTGCATCGTGGCGAAGTTGCGGGTGAAAGCAAAGTTAAACAGGATGAGCAGAGCCAGCGCAATCAAGGTACCGTAGCGCGCCATGAAATCGAATGGGTCGAACGGTTGCGATATGTTTTGTTGCCGCGCAGTATCTGTCATGGTGCAGCCTCCGCGATAGTCGGCGCGCTGCCGTGTGCCATCGCGGACATGACGGCGTCTTCGGTTGCCTCATCGCGATCGAATTCAGCAACGCTGATGCCTTCGCGCAGGACGAACACACGATCGGCGCCCTCAATCACCTCTTCGAGTTCGGAGGAGATCATCAGAACCGCAAGCCCTTGGTCGGCCAGCGTCTTGATAAGCGCCTGAATCTCGCCCTTGGCTCCGACATCGATGCCGCGCGTCGGCTCGTCGAGAATGAGCAAGCGCGGGTTCATCGCCAGCCAGCGGCCGAGAAGGACCTTCTGCTGATTGCCACCGGAAAGTTCGCGCACCTTCTGGTCCGGGCCGGAGCATTTGATGCCGAGTTGCCGGATGAACCGCTCGACGATGTCGCGCTGCGCCTTCTCATCGATGACACCGGATTTGCTGAGCTTCGGCATCAGCGCCAGCATCATGTTTTCTGCAACACTCATCTCGGGGACGATGCCTTCGCTCTTGCGATCTTCGGTACAAAATCCCATGCCAGCGGCGATGGCATCGGAAGGCTTATGCGGATCGAACGCCTGCCCGTTGAATATCATTGTGCCCGCACGCGGGCGATCGATGCCGAAGACCAGCCGAGCCGTTTCCGTACGCCCCGCGCCAAGAAGTCCGGCAAACCCGGCGATCTCTCCGGTCCGCACATTGAACGATACGTCCTGCACGATCTGGTTGATTGCGAGGTTCTCGGCTGACAGCAGCACCTTGCCGATCTTCTTTTCGTCGCGATCGCTGAATGCCGTGGCGTGGCCCTCGGCGCGTTCGATGGCGCGCCCGAGCATTGCGGAAACAAGGCCGATCTTGTCGATCTCGTTCATGGCCGCAGTCTTTACGGTCCGGCCATCGCGCATGATGGTGACGCGGTCGCAAACCTCATAAAGCTCATCCAGCTTGTGGCTGACGAAAACAACTGAAACGCCGTCCTGCTTCAACTGCCGGATAACATTGAACAACACAGCGACTTCACGCTCGTCGAGCGAGGAGGTAGGCTCATCCATGATAACGAGCTTTGCCGAAAAACCGATGGCACGCGCAATCGCCACCATCTGCTG
>NZ_JBFUMG010000226.1:0-6854 GCF_054049495.1 Phyllobacterium sp. P5_D12
GCGCCGTGTCGAGCAGCGCGAACATAAGGAAAGCCCACACTATTGCGCTCACGACACCGAGTGCGAGCACCGGTCGCCGTCCCCAACGATCTGACAAGATCGCAAAGAGCGGAACGGCCAGCGCGTTGAACCCCGTACCTATCAAGAGAGCCATCAGGGCCGTGGACTTCGGTAGTTGCAGGACGGTGGTCACGTAGGTCAGCGTGAAGACAACGACCAACCCGTAGAGCACGTCGCCGCCGATGCGCGAACCGCCGGCCAGCAAAAGCCGGCGCCAATGATTGGTAACGACCTCCTTGATCGGAGCTTTGGCCTTGGTATGTGCTTCCTCAAGCTGTTTGAACATCGGCGATTCCTCGACGCCGCTGCGAACCCACAGCCCAAACGTGACCAAGGCAAGGCTGAGAAGAAAAGGCACGCGCCAGCCCCATGCGAGGAAAGTTTCGTTGTCCATGAGCGACGTAAAGCCATAGATCAGGCCGGTCCCAAGAAGGGTGCCCAGGGCAGGTCCCATCTGTGTCCACGAGGCATTGAGTCCCCGCTGGTCCTGCCGTCCATGCTCGACTGCCAGCAAGACCGCGCCCGCCCATTCGCCGCCGAGAGCAACACCCTGCACGAAGCGCAACGTTATCAGCAGCAGCGGCGCCAGTATTCCGGCGGAGCCATAGGTCGGCAGCAGGCCGATGGTCGCAGTCGTTAGCCCCATGATGATCAGCGTTATCACCAATACTGCGCGACGGCCGATCTTGTCGCCGAGGCGGCCAAAAAACAGGCCGCCGAGCGGGCGTGACAAGTAACCGATCGCGTAGGTGGAAAATGCCAGCATCGTGCCCACCATGGGATCGACGCTCGGAAAGAACAGCTGGCTGAAGACCAGCGCCGCCATCGTGTTGTAGATGGTGAAATCGTAATATTCGAGCGTCGTACCAACCATGCTGGCAAGGGCTAGACGCTTTGGATGAGCTGAAGGTAAGCCGAGACTCTCGGCGGTGCCGGTAATTGATGACATTGAAAATCTCTCTGTTGAAATGGTGTAAGAATAAACTTATCGCGCGTAATAATCTGCAATAGGATACGCAGCCGCCATTCGTGTCAAGCACGCAAGTGCGATAAAAGCTGATTTAATAAGCAAAGATGCGAGTTGCTTGAATAACGGGCAGCAGTTCAGCCCGGCTGCGGCATCGTATCGAAATATCTGCCCGGTGATTTTGGTTTGACGCGCTTTGGCGCTTCCGGTGCATAACGCTCGTAGCGCACGCCGGGAAAAATCGTGATTTCGGCAGTCGTCTGCCGTTCGTTGTCGGCAATGGTGCGGCGCTTGTTTGCGCTGCCTGGAAATGTGATGACCAACCCCATATCGCCCATCCGTTTTAGTTCGTTGATCTCCTTGATACGCCGATGCTTACGCGCGCACGATTTGCGCCATAATTTTCATTAGCCCACCGATGGTTAACGGGTTGCTAACGCTTCAAGGCTAATTTTAGCCATTGTTTAACCTCGTACTGCGTCTCGTGGAGTTGTGTTCGTGAAGTATCCTGAGTTTCGAGCGCTTGAAGACCGCAGTAGCGGCAGCAAGGCTGACGATCTCCTCACCGCGTCAATTACTGCCTTCTGCTGCGTCGCAAGACCGGCAAAGAGCGATGCGCAGCAACTCGAGGATCTCGCAGTCCCGCTCCTCGCCCTCGCCTCGCAGCGTGTGCGGCGCCATGCGGCCGCCGCCCTGTCGGAATTTTCCCACGCACCGAAACGGCTTGTCATCGCGCTCGCGGAAGACGAGGTGGATATATCTGCGCCGCTTCTGCTGCGCTCGCCGGTTCCGAATACGTCCGACCTGATCGACATAATCGCGCATAAGGGCCTTGGCCATGCGCGGGCGATCGCGCGGCGCGAGATCACCGATCCCGAACTTCTGCGCGTGCTGCATGGGTTCAATGACCCGGCCATCGAACGTGCTTTGACGCCTCAGTCGAATTTCGCCCATGGCAGGGAAAGCGACATGCCCGATACCCCCCCGACCCAGGAATCGCCGCGCCTGCGTGAAACGCGTGAAGCACTGAAGGCGCTGATGCGGGACAGCGATGCCGGCTTCTCCAGCGATCAGGCTTTGGCCGAACATCTTGTCGATGCGGCTCTTCTCGACCAGACCACCTCCTTCGAACAGGAGTTTTCCAAAGCGCTTGACCTCGATACCGACAGTGCAAAACGGATCATCGGCCATGGCCTGAATGCAGAACTGACGATCGCGCTGGCGTCTCTCGGGCTTTCTGCCGAGGCCGCACATCTCGTCCTCACAGGGCTGTTCGGCCTCGTGCACAAGGATCTGCATTCGCTGCGCCTCTTCGTGCAATCCTATCGCCAGATCGATCAGGAAAAAGCACAGGCGACCGTCGAGCGCTGGAAGGCCAAGGAAAACTCGCAGAAGCTACGGCAGAAACTGCGCGAGATGGCCGCGGATTTCGAGAACGGAGCGCGCAAGGTCTCCTAGTCTTTCGCGACCGGAAACAACTCCGAACGATCACCGCGATAATCCTCGATCTCGACGATCCATAAATCCCGATCCCAGCGCTTCTGCTTTTCCAGATCGTCATTGATTTCCATTTCAGCCACGCCGGTATTCAATGGCGTGAACAGCCGTTCATCTGGCTTCGTTTCATCGTAGACCATTTGCGGTGCGGGTCCGAAAAGATCGTAGCTCCCGTCAGCGTTGCGGAACTTGATGAAGATGGCACCGGCCTCAGCCGCGCCTTTGTTGCTCAACGCCGCAAACGCACCGGAGCCGTTCACCCGCCTGACCAGTGCGGCAACCCAGAATTCAGATGTCAGGCGCATGCAGTTTCTCTCAATTCGGGCGATGCAGTCGATGCCGATTATCTCTTCCCTTGCGGGAGAGAAAGGATTTACCTGGATTTAGCCTCTTTGCTAAATCCTCGGAAAATCCAAGTGAGGGGATAGTTCAACGAAGCAAATCCCCTCTCTGGCGATTTCTAGCACTTAGCAAGGGCTAAGATGCTGAAATCGGTTTCTCCCCCACAAGGGGGGAGATAGCCAGAGCTCAATTTATTAAACCTATTTCCTGCATCTTGGCGAGGAGCTTTTGATCCGGCTCACCCGTCACCGGCAGGCGAAACAGCTTCTGGAACTCGCTTACGGCATTCTTCGTGGACGTACCTACCTTGCCGTCAATCTCGACCATATCATTGCCGAATGCACGAAGGCCCGCCTGAACCCGTACGATCTCCGCGGGCGATAAGTCGCCGGCGCTCGCGACCGCTGCATTGTCTTGCGCCGGACTGGTCGAAACCTTTTGGATTGTAGCCTTTTCTTGCGTCTGTTCCGGCTTCTTCTCCGGTATGGCAATACTCGCGGTGGTCTCGCTGGCATTGTCGACAGCCTGCTCGGGCTCGATACCCATGGCGGCCGTTGCCTTGCGATAGGCATCAATAGCGGCACGAGTGCCTTTGCCCGAAATCCCGTCGACAGTGCCACTATAAAAACCCAGTGCCAGCAATTTCTGCTGCAGCTTGGCAACTTCCGGATCGCCGCCTGGCGCCAGAACCGGGTCACCATTGATCGCGGCGGCAATCGGGTCGGGGCTCTGCGGAACGGGAACAGATTTTACCTTGCGAATGGGCGCATCGGCCGATTGTGCCTGCGAGGTACCGCCCGGCAACGAAATATTGCTTTGCTTGACGGGTTTGAAAACGAGCTCCGGCCGTGTGCGGAAGAACACGCCTTCATGCACATGCGGCTGATACCAAAGCGCATTGGCGGAGATGAAACCGAGCGTGACCAGGAAGGCCGTCGTGCCGCCGGCAATACCAGGATTGCTGGCGATCAGACTGCCGGTTGCGAAAACAGCCACGGCGAACTTGCCTCGCCTCGGAGCGCGCCGCTTTTTGCTAGGCCGACTTACGGGCTTCCCCATGGGAACCTCCCTCGATATCGCTTTCGATCTTGAATTCGACAATGTTCGCCTCGTCCGAGAAATGTTCGATCACGGGACCGTCCAGGGGAATGCGCACATCTACAACCGTGCCCTGCCCCGGAGTACTCTTGATCCTCATCTCGCCGTCATGCAGCCCGACAAGGCCCTTGACCGTGGCAAGGCCAAGGCCCGTACCTTCGTGGTTGCGCGTGTAATCGTTCTGCACCTGCCGGAAAGGCTGGCCCAAGGTCTTCAGGTCCGCTTCGGCAATGCCAATGCCCGTATCGCTGACGGAGAATGCCAGCATGTTGTCTTCGATCAACGCATCGATGGTGACGACGCCGCCGCTCTCGGTAAACTTGATGGCGTTTGAAACCAGGTTGATCAGCACCTGATTGATGGCGCGGCTATCGGCAACGACATTGCCGATGCGCGGGCTGACGCGGTCGCACAAGGTCACGCCTTTTTGCGAGGCCTGGTGCGCCATCATGTCATGCACCATGGTCACGGCATTCTTGAAGGCAAAGCTCTCCGTGAAGATCGGATAGGTGCCCGCTTCGATCTTCGATACATCGAGAATGGCGTTGACGACCGAAAGGAGATGATTGCCTGACTGGTTTACAAGTTCCACGTATTCGCGCTGGCGTCCGGCCGGCAGCTTGCCGCAAATCTCCTGCAGCAGCACATCGGAAAAGCCGATGATGGAGTTCAGCGGTGTGCGCAGTTCATGGCTGACCGAAGCAAGGAACCGACCCTTGGCGATTTCAGCTGTTTCGACCTCACGGCGCGCAATTATCAGCGCATTGCGGTCAGCGACGGCTTGGGAAATATCGGTCGCGACAACGACAAAACCTGTCTCCTGGCTGTGCGGAACGGCGCGCAGACGATAGGTAGCGAAGCGCACGCTATGGGCGTGTTTCGACATCGCGCCCGGCGCAACACAGCGCAGCTTGATCTCGGCTGTCGCACTCGAAGCGCCGCTTTTCATATCCGACAGGAAACTCAAAAACGCAACGCGATCCGACACATGCACACGGTCGAGCAGAGGCGTGCCAATCAGGAGATTGCGTGCGATGCCGAACTGGTCCTGCGCATTGGGCGACAGCGAGAGAATGAGCCCATCCGTCCCGAGACTGAACACGACGCCGTCGATAGCGTTCTCCAGATCGGCTACGCGATCATCGCGGCGGGCAGCAGCGGTGCGGGCAGCGAGAGTGCTGGCTGTTCTGACAATGAGTGTCGCCAGATAACCCAATGAAGCAAGCAGCACCAAGGGCGACAATGTCACGCTTTCACCTGCCCGCATCGCAACGATGAAGAGTATCGCGAGCACCCCGGCGGCAATACCAGCCGGCAGGCGAATGGATTTCTCATTACGGCAGACAAACCAGCTTTCGAGAGGGATCGCCGCGGCCATGATCCAGAGCAGCAAATTCGTCGACGGTGCGATGACACCGATGGTGGCAACAGATAGCGAGTAGGCGAGGAGCGCGCTCACTCCGACCAATGTGCTGTTCTTCGATACCGAAAGCGCACCGCAAAAGATCATTGGAAGCGCCAGAACGCCGGCAACCAAGCTCAGCACCGCATCGAGTTCACCCGCGATCGAGTGGCTGGTGGTCAATGCGACAGCCAGCATCAGCGGCATGCCGAGAAACGCGCCGGCCATGCGCGCGTCCCGCTCGGCAGTGGCGCCACCAGTAGCGGACGGACTGACCCAGCGCTTGCACAGGCGTTTGTAGCCTGCCGCAATTTTCGACTGTGTGACGGAGTGGATCGGCACCAACTTTTTCCTGCTTTCCGCAAAATCCGGCCAGAGCCGGATAAGTCGCGGTCATTTCCCGAATGTTCTCTGCAACATTCCTGTCGGCGTTAACTTTTGCAGATGAGGCTTTAAGGAAAGGATAAAGCCGGGCCACCGGACGCCAAGCGAACCGTGTTTCAAGCGATTGTGACGGTCATGGTAAATGAAGGGTTTCGGCTTTGAGCAGCTTTGCCGTCCGAATCGCAAAGCACCGGTGTCGCGAGCCGCTTTTGAAAAGCGGACGGCATCGTAAGGACTGTAGAATTTAGTCAAGGCCGACGCGGACGCTAACCTCGCCTGGGGAAAAACGTCGTTACAAGGCAATCAGGATTTTGCCGTCTTCGACTTTCACCGGATACGTCCTCAGATTGACGCAGACGGGCGCGCCCTTGGCCTGTCCGATAGTCAAAGCGCCCATTCATTCGAAGCCGATTACGACACGTTGGCGCCAAGTCTAAAGCAACCAATAGCTATATCGCGACAAGCTATTTTAATCCGATCACCATCGAATCCGGGCCGACAAGCGGTTCGACCCGCGTTTTTGAAAATCCGACTTCGCGCATCCAGGCCTGACAGTCTTCTCCAGTGTAGTCGAACCCACCAGCAGTTTCGATCAGCATATTCAAGCTCATCAAAAGACCGAAAGCATTTTCCCGGCGATCATCATCGATGATGGCATCATAAACAACGACTGCGCCACCTTTCGGAAGAGCATCAAATGCCTTGCTTAGAAGCATTTTTTTCTGGGCAAGGTCCCAATCATGAAGGATGTGACCCATGACGATGACATCAACTTTCGGCAGAGGGTCCTCAAAGAAATCCCCTCCCTGAAACCGCACTCGGTCCGCCACCCCGCGGTGAGCAATAAATTCTTCGAAGACTGGCTTGACCGAGCGAAGATCGAAGCCGATGCCGGTGAGGTGGGGATGGGCTTGGGCAAGAGTGGCGGGTACCATGCCCTGAGCTGAGCCAAGATCCATGAAGGTTTTGTAGTCTCTCCATGGAAAGCTGCCGGCAATGGCGTGGGCCGCACCCGCGCTTATTCCACTCATCGCGCTCAGAAATCCTCGCAATCGTTCCGGATCGGCATAAATTGCCGCAAAGAAGTTTTCTCCTCCTCCCTTC
>NZ_JBFUMG010000227.1:0-6827 GCF_054049495.1 Phyllobacterium sp. P5_D12
GTTGAAGGTTCAGTCATTGCCGAAGCCATGGATGTGATCAGCCAGGGCACCCCGCGGATGCTTGAATTCGGCGTCGCCGACGAAACCGCCTGGCAGGTCGGTCTGTCCTGCGGCGGACGTATCAAAGTCTATGTCGAACGGCTGGGCTGAGCATGGATCCCTATTGTCTGAAGAAACTCAATGCAGAACGGCAAGCCCGCCGTGCGGCATTGTTGCTGACCGATCTTGGCGACGGGCGTGACCGCGTGATCAAGGAGGGCGATCCGGTTGCCGGTCTGCTCGGCGATGCGATCAGCCAGGCGTTCCTGTCCGGAAAATCGAGCCTCGCCGAGATCGAGGGCCAGTCGTTCTTCCTGAACGTCCACGTGCCGCCGCCGCGTCTGGTGGTGATTGGCGCTGTGCACATCAGCCAGGCCCTGGCTCCGATGGCAAAGATTGCTGGATACGATATGGAAATCATCGATCCGCGTACGGCGTTTGCCACGCCGGAGCGCTTCCCGGATATCAAACTCTTTGCAGAATGGCCACAGGATATACTCGAGCAGCGACCACTTGATCCTTATACGGCGGTTGCTGTCGTCACGCATGACCCGAAAATCGATGATCAGGCGCTGGAGCGGGCTCTAAAAGCTGGATGCTTTTACGTCGGCGCGCTGGGCAGCCGCAAGACTCATGCAAAGCGTGTCGAGCGGCTCACCGCGCTAGGGTTCAACCAGGATGAGATCGCTTTAATTCATTCGCCTATCGGCCTTGATATCGGTGCCGCCAGCCCCGCTGAGATCGCCGTTGCGGTTATGGCCGAGGTGATCAAGGCATTTCGAGCGAGAGGTCTCCAAACCACGCTGCGTTTGGAGACAGCATGATTTTTGGTGAAATACCCCTTGAGGATGCGCTTGGCGCGATTCTTGCGCACTCGACGCATACAGCGAACCTGAAGCTGAAAAAAGGACATGTCCTCAGCGAACATGACCTTGGGCAATTGCGCGAAGCGGGCGTGACTCGCGTCATTGCGACGCGCTTGCAAGACGCTGATCTCGAAGAAAACGAAGCGGCCAGACGGATAACGGAAGCATTGCAATGGTCTGGCGTGCAGGCGGGGCCAGCATCGACCGGCCGGGTGAATTGCTATGCCGAAACGGCCGGGCTTTTCACGGTGAATGCTGACTTGATCAACGCCATCAATGCGGTTGATCCTTCCGTGACGATCGCCACATTGAAAGCGTTCGACAGGGTAGAGCAGCAGCAGATGGTTGCGACCACCAAGATCATTCCTTTTGCAGTTCCTGTGTCTGTAGTTAACAGGATCGCGGAGTTGGCACGCGGTCGCACGGCCTTTGAAGTGCGAGGTTTTACAGGCTCACGCATTGGCTTGATCCAGACGACGCTGCCGTCAATCAAGCAGACAGTGCTGGACAAAACACGCCGTGTCATCGAAGCACGGATCGCAGCCAATCATGGAGTTGTGACATCCGAACTGCGCCCGACCCATGCGAGCAAACCGCTGGCGGAAGCGATACGCAAATTGCAGAAAGCAAATGACTTCGTCGTCGTCTTTGGCGCCTCCGCCGTGGTCGATCAGGACGATATCGTTCCCACCGCAATCAGGGAGGCAGGCGGAGCCGTTAGTCATATCGGCATGCCGGTCGATCCGGGAAACCTGCTGATCCTTGGCGAACTTGATGAAAAACCTCTGATCGGCGCTCCCGGTTGCGCGAGGAGCCCCAAGGAGAACGGCTTTGATTGGGTGCTCGACCGGCTGATGGCGAATGTGCCTGTGACCAAGGCAGACATCGTCGGAATGGGCGTCGGAGGCTTGCTGATGGAAATTCCAACGCGTCCGCAACCGCGCGATCCACGCCCAGTGGCGGCGCGGCCCGACGTTGCGATCGCTCTGCTCGCGGCCGGTCAGTCAACCCGCATGATGGGGCCAAACAAATTGTTGGCCACTTTCGATAATGTGCCGCTGATACGCCGCTCGGCACGGACTGCGATCGAGGCGGGTGGGCGTCCTGTCGTCGCCGTGCTCGGGCATATGGCAGAGCAATGCAGCGCGGCGCTGGATGGGCTCAATGTGGTGATCGCCCTCAACAAGGACTACGCCAGCGGGCTAGCCTCATCGCTGCAAACCGCGATCAGGAACGTACCATCGTCGTCCGATGGTGTGATGATGCTTCTGGCCGACATGCCTGCTTTGTCAGTGACCGATCTGCAGGCCATGATCAGGCGTTTTCAAAGCGCCGACGGTCAATCTGTCGTGAGGGCGACTTTCGAGGGCAAGCGCGGCAATCCTGTCATCCTGCCGCGCATCTTGTTCAACGAAGTGTTCAGTCTGGCGGGTGATGTTGGTGCACGTCATTTGATCGAGCGTGGAGATATCCCCGTCATCGATGTGGAGCTCGGCGAGGCGGCTGCCCTTGACGTAGATACGCCGGATATGCTGCATCGCGCGGGTGGTACTATTACCGAGCCCATCCGATAGGAAATTCGCTTGATCAGGTCCTTTATTCTCGGCGCATTGGCGTTCGTTTGCCTTTCGAGCTCCGCGGCGGCATTGCAGCTCGAACCCTACAAAGATGATCTCTTTGCCTATCCCGGAATTCTGAAGACCGGCGACGGTGGTGACTATGTCGTGGTCGATTATAACGAAATGCGGGATATTAACGGTCGCGATCAGGTGCCGGAACGACGCGTCAAACAGAACTACATCTCACTTCAGCCGAAACGTTCGCAAAAGGACCTTGTCGTTACGACAGATAAGGGTCCGCTAAAGGTCATGACGGTGGGGAAACTTTCCGGCGCGTCTGTCATTACCATTTATCTGCACGGCCAGGGCGGCAATCGCCAACAAGGCATGAACGACTTCACATTCGGCGGTAACTTCAATCGCCTGAAAAACCTGATGGATCGCAATGGAGGACTCTATATCACACCAGAATTTAGTGACTTCGGAGACAAGGGCGAAAGCGAAGTTGCGGGTGTGATAGATTATTTCAAGGCGCAATCGCCACAAGCAAAACTCTTCGTCGCTTGTGGATCGATGGGCGGCTCATTGTGCTGGAAGCTGGCGCAGGATGCCCAAACGTCCACGCACATCTCAGGCCTGATCATTCTCGGATCGCTATGGGATGAGCACTTCATCGGATCTGCTCCGTTCAAACGTCGTTTGCCGGTCTTCTTCGGCCATGGCAGTCGTGATCCGGTTTTTGCCGTCGAAAAGCAGCAGGCATTCTACCAGAAGATACGGACATCGGCACCGGGGTATCCCGCGCGGTTTCATCGATTTGAGAGCGGCAATCATGGTACGCCAATTCGGATGACCGACTGGCGCGGCGTACTCAACTGGATGCTGTCTGTCTCCCGCTGACGTCCGGGGATGGACTTGTGGCAATAAAGTCCCAATGTGGCAGTTGTGCCACTAGACAAATGATAAAAACCGAATAGTTTCCGGCCTATATCCAATCCTGCGATAAGACTTTGCGGAGAGAACCATGCGCCTGCCTACCGATATTTTAAGCCGGATTGCCCCCTTGGTAGTCCTCATTCCACTGGCTGCATGTTCTACCACCGGCGCACCCAGCATGATGCCGACCATGCCGACTTTTGCGCCCGTACGTCCACCTGTGAACGCCGCTCTCGCTCAACCGTGCATTGCTGCAGCATCTTCCAAATATTTCATGGGCGAAAGCAACATCAAGGCCGTCGATGCCGAGCCAATGGGTGGCGGCCTAAACCAGGTGCGTTTGAAGGTCGATATTCGCGATGCAATGTGCACCGTTACCGACAAGGGTAAAGTGCGCTCTGTCGTCGACACAATGCCAAAGAGCGCCGATCAGCTCGCTGCCGAAGAGGCCGCGGCGAGGAAGGCGGCTGGAGAGCCGGCGCCAGTCAAGAAATCAAAGAAAAGTAGCTGACATCGTATCCAGCTAGCTTGAACGGTGCGGTCAAAACCGCGCCGTTTTCATATGGGAAGTGTGTCTTGAGGGACAAGCACCTGAAGTTCTCCTGCATGAATGACAATTTTGACGTCTCGTGGGAGCGGGATCAACTCTCCGTCGATGGTCGCTTTCGCGCTGCGCCGCAGGTGCGGAAAGTGCAACTCAACTTCCTTGGCAAGAATTTCGTCGACGTCGGGGTTGCGGCGCCATGACCCGGTCAGAACGCTGAACGCCAACTTTAATATTGTGCCAGGGGTCAGGCCTCCGGCGACGTAAACGCCCAATTCGCCGCGGTCGACTTTGTCAGGTACGGGTAAAACGCCGCTACCATAAGGATTATTTGAAATCGAGATAGCAGAAACGGTTCGCTCTGTCGGGGTGCCGTCGATGACCATGCGCACGGCGAAGCGCGGCGGATTGCCCATGGCTTTTGCAAATGCGCGGATGCTTGCAAGACGCTTACCCCAGCGGGAGCGATACTCCAAGGTGTTGCGAAGCTTGATCATCTGCGGCTGGAAACCAATCGAAAACTGATGAACAAAGCTTTCCTCATTGGCGGTGGAAATGTCGACCGCCTGAATGGTGCCGCTGGCGAGGCTTTCCAAGGCTACGTTTAGATCCAGCGGAATTTTCAAGGCGCGCGCAAAGAGGTTCATAGTTCCGGCGGGTAGTACCGCGAGCGGCACCTTGGCCTTCCAGGCAACATCAGCGGCGGCCGAAATCGTGCCGTCGCCGCCGCCTGCCATCAGAACGTGCTCGCCCGCCTCGGCTGCAACTTTTTGCAGCGCCTTCACAATGCTTTTGCCAGCTACAATCTCGCTCTCGAACGTATGGCCCTGCTTTTCAAAAATTTCCTTGGCTGTTTCAGCGAACAACTTGATATCCATGGTGCGAAACGTACCGCCATCGCGGTTGAAAACAGCATGGATTTTCATGTTTGATCCTTGATTGGGAGGACGCGGAGTTCGATCAGAAGATGATCAGTTGCCCTGACAGAAGCAATGCCTCAACCCTTGATTGGTTCCCGTGGTCCGACTAGATGAGGGCTTGCAAAGCCAAGGTTTTGGAGAGAATTCTGGATTTCCGGCGCGCTCATGAAGAGCTTCCACAGTAGGCCGCTTCTGTGATTTTCGATCATGGCAATGGTCGGGCCCTGATCTATGGCGAGGTAGGTTCTGGCGAACCATTTTCTGGAAGGCGAAAACGCATCGACGAAACCAAACCTGCCGTTCACCTTGCCATGGGGGAGTGTCAGGAAATGACGTAAGGCGCGCATCGAGAATTTAGGTACGTAGGGCAGGCTGCTGAGAGCGGCAGTGGGCGCAATCAAACCGAAATCTGAACCGGGCGAACTTACCCTGTAGCCTCTCGGACCGTGACTGGAAGATAGGCCCCAGCAATCTTGACCATAGCCGATATAGCCATGTGGATTGTGAACGCTGTGCAGGTAGTTGATTTCCGCGTGGCTGCAATTTTGCAACCAGTAATCGGCGTATTGGTCTGTAAGCCCACGCGGATCCAGGCCGCAGAAAGAATAGTGCGCAAAGAACATGGGGCCGCCAAAGTCCGGGCCAAGTGGCAACCTGACGCCATAATAGTCTCGCCCATTGATGAAGGCGCCGTTTGACGCAAAACCTTCGTGATAGATCTCTGGATCGATACCATGGTCAGGGGAGGCGGCAGCCAGGACGTAAGTGATCAACGCTTCGTTCCAACCCCGGATCGGCACATTACGCGCCCAGCGAAATTTTGGACTGTGGTGCCAGTAGAGAACCTTTTCCCCCGGTTTGATGTGGGAATCCCATTGGACCGATCGCCACAGCCGATTGATCCTGTCACGGATGGTGATGTCTTCGGGGGCATTGAGTGCAAAATATTGCCGGACACAAATCAATCCTTGCACGAGAAGCGACGTTTCAACCAGGTCACCACCATCATCCAGACGTGTAAACGGTACGGTCGTGCCATCCAGGCCATTGATGAAGTGCGGGAAAACGCCTTGATAGCGTTTCGCGCGTTCGAGCGCAGACAACATTTTTTCAATGCGGAGCTGTCCCTCATCGCGTGTAATCCAGCCGCGCTCAACGGCAACGAGGATAGCCATGAAACCGAAGCCGGATCCGCCAATAGCGACGAGGTCATTAGCTGGATCGGACGTCCGGCCGGAGCGGTCGCGCGCGAGACCGCTTTGCGGATGAGCGCCTTCCCAGAAATAGCTGAAACTCGCCCGCTGGACTTGTTCCAGCAGGAAATCGTCGCTGCCGTCCGCATGCAACGGATTTCGCAAATCAAGTCTCTGATGCATGCGAAGGTCAAAATCCTTGTAGAGGGCGTTATGCCGCTGCATATGACAGGTTGCATTGGCGATTTGTCTGATCTCTATAACACCTAGTATGTGTCATGCTGTCTGAGAAGACCGAGATCGAGATCAGCCAACTAATTTGAGGTGAGGCTCAAGAATGCATCAGAATGAATTTGTTTTCGAGCCGCTTCCGCAACCGACTTTGCGGGTGATTGGCTCTGACAAGCTGTTTCCTGTTCATCGGATTTATTGTGTCGGGCGGAATTATGCTGATCACGCCATCGAGATGGGACATGATCCTGACCGTGAGCCGCCGTTCTTCTTCCAAAAAAATCCGGATTGCCTTCTTACCGATGGACGCGATTTCCCCTATCCGTCTGCGACGAAAGATGTCCATTTCGAAATGGAAATGGTTGTTGCGCTTGGAAAGGGTGGCTCAGACATTGCCACTGAAAATGCGCTCGATCATGTATTTGGCTATGCGGTTGGTCTCGATATGACCCGCCGCGATCTGCAAGGGGAAGCCAAGAAGCTTGGCCGTCCCTGGGAAGTTGGAAAGGCATTCGAAGCTTCTGCGCCCTGTTCGGCTG
>NZ_JBFUMG010000228.1:0-6813 GCF_054049495.1 Phyllobacterium sp. P5_D12
GCCGAGAGGCAGCAGTTGAAATCCAATCGAATGTACCCTGGATCGGTTTCCCCGTCGGCTATGCGGTTTCAGGGGTCCTGCTTACGGTGTTTGGCTATTTCGCGATGATCTTGTCTTGACAGCCCGCTTCGGACGATACGGATGCTTTGGCGATGACGTAGCCAAGGCTCCGCCGATGACAACAAACTGCAAAATGTGCCCTGTGATGTGACGGCTGAGTGTCGAGCAGAATCAAAGAGAGGACTACTTGGTCAATCGTCTGGAAGCTTGGACATGAATAGAAATCAGCTTCTGACTTCGCTACAAACGACTAAACGCGATGGACTGGGTTTCCGGTATACTCGTTACGTCCGACGCCTATGATGTCTGCTTGCCGTTGACTCCGAGGTGAAAGCGAACAACTCAATCAGGCTCGGGCTGAACATCGGTGGGCAAAGACCAAACCGCTTCGGCACATCCAACTGTCGGTATATCCAGGCCTTGGGGCAGGGTAACTCAATCCGCTCACGTGACGACAGCAGAGGCCAAGGTCAGTCGTCCACTCAAGCCGGTCAACGTTGCTGGCGTGGCTCGGCGCTGCGCCGCTGGCGTATAATTGCCGAGGCTGTGAACCGAGAGCAATACTACCTATGCCAGTTGAGCGACAAGGTTCGTCGTTGTCGCACGCGACGCAGTGGGCCTTACTGTTCGCGCTTGCCATTTCGCCGCGGAATGCGGAGGGCCGGTGGAAAGGACATAGCGGTTCCACGCACCCTCCCGGCGTCCTATCCACGCCCTGCACTTAGAAGTTGCGTTGGAAGCGAACGATACCCCCGACCGCGTCGTCCTCTCCACTKTCGAGGAGGGCTTCCTCTTTGCGTGCACCGCCGAACTTGGTGTARTTGACTTCCGGTCTGATCATGAAACCCGGAACAAGCTCGTAGTTCACGTTGAGAGCAAGCGCCCAAGTTCCTTGTTCTTCATAGGCGGCTTGCGCGTTGATGGTCGCCTTGTCGGTGACCTTGGCGGCAAACCCGCCCCACGCGGCCCAGTCGCCTTCCCATGGTCCGTACCAGTTGCGATTTTGATTGGTGATGAACGAGTCGTCGTCGTAGTCGGACTGATAGCCGCCCATTATCCAGGCGGATAGCGTGTCGGTAAAATTGACGTCCAGCCGCGCTTTGACCCCGATGTCTTCCTGCACCGAGTCGTAGCCGATGACCCCGGCCACCGTCCCCCAAGACTGTTCATATTTCACGCCGGCGAGAACGTGGGGCATATAATYWTCGATGACRTAGTCGTAACCATTCGTCTCCGACCCTTGCTCGGCGGCGATGATGGCAGAAAACCCGTTGCCGGCCTTATATGTATARCTRATTGCGTTGSTGGACATGCTGTCGGCACCGTACTGGATGACGTCGTCCCTGATGATGTTGCCGGCATAATTCAGCCAAGAACCAAAGATGACGTCATTGACGCCGATCTGGAAACCGCCGAGTTCGATGAAGGCCTGATGAAGGAGCCCGCCGGCATCATCGCCATTGGTGTATTGGAACCGGCTGTCGATGTAAGAGCGCAAAGTGCCAAGTTCTGTTTCGGAGCGCGCATCGAAACGCAGCTCGGCCCGCGTGCGGGCGTACCATGTGTCGTTCTCACCGCCGACATGACCGCCGGTATAGACATTGTCGCCGCCGGCCACTTCAAAACGCAGATAGCCGCCAATTTTCAGGCAGGTTTCCGTGCCGGGGATATAGAAGAAGCCCGCGCCGTAGGCATCGCAAACGCGGACATATTCGACGGGTTCCGGCTCCGCGACTACGACCGCGTCTGCTGCGAAAGCACCTGTTGCCAAAGCAAAAACTGCGGCGGTGCCAATTAGAAGACCTTTCGTATCCATAGAACCCCCTTTTTTGTCTCGGTAGTGCACGTTCACCAAACGTCGCGGATTGGAGCCACGCCTCCCAGCTGCAAAAACCATCGGTTGCCGCGTTGCCTTCTTGTTATACCACGTCAAGAAGTATTTCACGGCACCTTTTCAAAGCGCATCGCCACTAAGCAGTGTGTTGGCGGCAGAAAGCGAAAATACGACAGCGCTCATCATTGACATCAAGATTGTGCGACACATCTTACGATCCCCTTAAAAAGGAAATTCCGATTGGCTGCAGGACGATCGTCTGCCGCGACCGCCACCTGGTCACCTCCGCCTCCTCGACCACCACCGTGCCTGGCCCGTCTGCCGCCTCCGCGGTTGGCTATCCTCAGGCCACCACCATGCCCCACTTCTGGACTTCAGTCTCCCAGGCTCATTAGGGCTGGTGGCACAACTCCTTCGTTCGCAAAAAGACAATAGGCGCTGGCGTGCCGGAATTCCCGTAACATCGGGTATGCTACATGTATTCCGTGTCCAGCTGGCTACGTGGCCGGAAGGTCGTAGGTGGCGATTGTCGAACATGCCCGCACGAAACTGCCCGGATTTGCCGCGGGCTTAGTTTCTGTTTTAAGCGCACCGGCCAGTGCTCGACTGTATGCTACCGTAAAATACTCCCCAAATATGCTTTGATCTGCGATAGTTGGTGTGTCTCTCCGCTGCTCATGGAAAGGACCTTTGTTCGATGGACGCTCGCCTGACGGCGGCCAAACTGCGCTTTCCTTCCCGAAGTCAGGCGATCGAGGAGTGGGCCGCCCGGGACGAAGAGTTTCGTGATCTTTGCACGGACTTCCGTGATGCACAGGCAGCACAGCTGCACTGGGAGCGGTCGACGGAACCGGAGCGCGATGAACGCAGCGCCGAATACCTGGCATTGGTGGATGACCTGGCGAAGGAGATCGCAAGCGCTCTCGATAAGGCTAAAATCATTCCCTTCCATAAGCGCCGGCCAAAACCACTCCAGTAGAAGATGCGGACCGTCTTCCGGAAAGACACCGCTTACATCCCCGGCCACGTAAACTACAGTAGTTTACATGACTTCGATCCCCTGACGTGCAAGTGATTATATCGGTGGAGCTGTAGGTTTTTCACAAAGCCGACAGGGCGTTCTGGTCATCGATGTTGGCCCGGACATGGCTGGCGCTGGCGATTGATGATCCCGCGCACAGCGACAATATCGAAGGGATGAGAAAATGGACGAGGCACCGCATCCGGCAGCGATCGAACACCTGCCCGTCTTTATCACGGGTCCAGGTCAAAGCGATTGGTTGTTCACAGCGGTCGCCATTTTCCTTTTGGCCGCCGTTCTCATGATCGGCAATTTTTACTTCCAGGTTCATGCCCTACCGGAACGAATGGCGCATCGGACCAAAAAAGTGCAAATGGAAATCGTCGCCGTTCTGGCGCTGATTTCCCTCTTCACGCACAACCACATCTTCTGGATTGCTGGCCTGTTGTTGGCATTTATCGATCTGCCTGATTTCTCCACCCCGATGAGTTCGATGGCCCAATCGCTCGAAAAAATGTCGGGACGGGCCCCTGCCGCTGAGGATCCAGTGATTGTTACGCTAGTGCCGAAACCCAAGACCGATGCGGCCGGTGGAGGGATTTGATCAATGTTCGAGCTTATCCTCTGTTCCTTGCTCACTGTGTTCCCGGACTATCTCTATCGCCGATACGTCCAGGGGAAGCGCATAGGACGCGAAATCAATCTTTACACCGTTTGGTATGAACTGCGCTGGGGCCTCACCGCGTGCTTGCTGCTGACCGTTTCATTGATCACCCTGGTGTTTTATTATCACCCGTCGACGAAAAACGTCACGGCGATATTCCGCACCGTTACCATTCTCCCCGAGACCGTCGGCCGTGTTGACGAAGTATTCGTCGGGCTCAATGCCAAAGTCCAGGCAGGCGACCCGCTATTTCGGCTCGACAGTTCCGAACAGGAGGCAGCGCGGGAGACAGCACAACGCCAAATCGACGAAACTGTTGCCGAGACCGCCGTGGCACAAACCGAACTGGCTGCCGCGGACGGGCTCATTCAGCAGGCACAAGGCGCGTACCAACAAGCTCTCGACGAACTTGCAACCAGGCAAGAGCTCTTGCGCCGCAACGCCGACGTCTCGGTTCGGGAGGTGGAACGATTGCAGATCACCGCCGATGGCCGGAAGGGTACGCTCGACGCCGCCGTTGCCAACAAACGGACCATCGAGACAAAGCTTTCTGCCCTTCTCCCCGCCCAGAAGGCGAGTGCGGAAGCAGCTCTCAAGCAAGCACAGGTCGAGCTCAACAAAACCCTCGTTCGCGCTGGCGTCGCGGGAACCGTCCAACAATTCACGCTTCGACGCGGCGACGTGGTCAACACGATGGTCCGCCCCGCGGGAATCCTTGTCCCCGAAGGAGCCGGACGGGCAAGGCTGGTTGCAGGCTTCGGTCAGATCGAGGCGCAGGTGATGAAAGCAGGAATGATTGCCGAGGCCACGTGTGTCGGAAAGCCGTTTACAATCATTCCCATGGTCGTGACCGAGGTCCAGGACGTCATTGCGGCCGGGCAACTCCGGGCATCGGACCAACTTCTCGATGTGGGACGGATTGCGCAAGGGGGCTCGCTTACGGTCTTCCTCGAACCTCTTTTCCCGGGCCAGCTGGAAGGATTGCCCCCAGGCAGCAGCTGCATTGCCAACGCCTACACCAACAATCACGATGCGCTTGCAGCGAAGGATATCGGCACGGGGAAATGGGTCTTCCTGCACGTCGTGGACACGGTTGCGATCGTCCACGCGATGATCCTTCGGATGCAGGCGATAATGCTGCCGGTCCAGACGCTCGTACTCGGTGGCCACTGACACTGATCGGTTGGCAGTCAGGGAGCGGTTGTCGTACGCGAGTTAGGTCTTACGGGGATGTATTGTTAAAAATCGCATGTCGGGCATTTGAATGCATTTCGCTGCAATCCGAGACTTGACCGCAACGGGCAATATCCAGCGGCTTTTGCCGATGTTATCGATGTTTCGCCGCCAAACTGGATCACCTTGGCGATCTTAAGCCAAGGTGAGTATTTCGCTGGGGCATCTGACTCTTCGAGGAAGCCTGATCCCGGCGAGAAGGTTGACTGTCAACATCGTGGAGGAAGAAGTGACAGACTCTCCGATCACCGTGCGACCTGCCGACATCGGAGACTGGAAGGAATGGAGCGTTCTCATACAAACGGTCGATCCCTGACGAAGTGACGCGGACGACCTGGAACCGCTTCTTCGACGTTTACGAACCTGTTCACGCCTTTGTCGCGGTTACCTTTATCACCGCAGCACATCGATGGCCGCGCCTGTATGCTACTTGCAAGACCTGTTCACTGTACCCACTGCGCGAGGCCATGGCGGGGGGAAGGCGACTGATCGCGGCAGTCTACGGCGCAGCCGAGGCGGCGGGCTCTTCGCGTGTCTACTGGCTCACTCACGAAACCAACACTGACGCCATCGTCCTATATGACAAAGTTGCCGAGAGATCAGGTTCGTTCAGTATCGCAGGGATTTTCGGACGTAGAGCCGCCCATCTTACTGCTGCTCCCGAACGAGACCGAAGCCCGGCGGGTCAGCTGCGTGACGCTGGTCGGCCGGCGATCCTGGTGGTCACGAGGACTGGCGCATCTTCCCGCGGCCGGTGGTCGACCCTTCGATCTATGATGACCGAGACGATAGCGACTAGGCTCGGTAGCGGACGCGGCTGTCGCCGCGAACGTCGCTGCAAGCTATGTAGTGTCACCTGTAACATACCCGATGTTACAGGTTTTTCCGTTCCACAGCGCGTAGTGTGAACCAGGCTTGGCGATCGCGTCGTCCCGATCGATGCGTATCCAAGCGAATGAGGATCGGGTGGATATTCGACGGATAGACGATCAAGGGAGAGATTCGATGACGGCCAAAGCTTGGAGGTCCATGAAATCCACTGCCACCGTCCTTGCATCGGCGGGGCTGACGATGATCATCGCGGCCGGTACATTCTCGGGCGGCGCTTCGGCCGGCGAAGCCGAAGCCAAGACGATACTCAAGACGATGTCCGACTATATGGCGGAGCAAAAGGCCATTTCATTCGCCTACGACACCAATTTCGAGATCGTCACCAAGGACCACCAAAAACTGCAATTGGCAAGCTCGGGCAAAGTCGAAATAGGCCGCCCCGACAAGTTCCGGGCCACGCGCTCCGGAGGTTTTGCCAATGTCGAGACGACGTTCGACGGCAAGACCCTGACGCTGTTCGCCAAGGAGGACAATATGTACGCTCAGGCCGACGTACCGGGCGCGGTCGACCATCTCATCGACGAACTGCGAAACAAATACCAGAGGCCCGTCCCCGGCGCTGATCTCCTCCTCACCAATGTCTATGACGAATTGATGCGTGACGTGGTCGACGTGAAGGATCTCGGCAGCGGCGTGATCGGCGGCACCGAATGCGACCATCTGGCGTTCCGGGCCAAGGAAGTCGACTGGCAGATATGGATCGCCCAGGGCGAGCACCCCTATCCCTGTCGATACGTCATCACTTCCACGCAGGTCGACCAGGCACCGCAGTACAGCGTCCAGATCAGCGACTGGAAGACCGGCACGGATGTCGTTGCGGAGGATTTCAGCTTCAAGAACGCAACGAATGCCAAGCAAGTGGACGACCCGAAGAAACTCGTCGATATCGATGAGCTTCCGGATCAATTCGCCGTAGGAGGCACAAAATGAACATTCCAAGGAGACTGAAAATCTTTGTGCTAACCGCGACCGTCGGATTGTTAGGATTGGAAGCCAGTACGGAAATTTCAATCCCGGGTGTGGCCAGTTTTGTAACGACCGCCGAGGCGAGAGTTGGCCGGCCACTCACGCCCGTCAGCGTCGCAGGCGCTGCACGGCGCACGGCAAGGC
>NZ_JBFUMG010000229.1:0-6800 GCF_054049495.1 Phyllobacterium sp. P5_D12
CTATAGTGGTGCTTTCGTTTTACGCATATTTCGTCCKCCCAGGCTTCCGAAAAGCCTTCGACCTGTCGAAAGCCTAGACGCAAGGCAAGATTATTCTTGTCGACGCGTTCCAGCGTATTGTCCCATTCGCTGAAGTTGATATCGACAGGACGTACCTCGACGCCATGCTCGCGTGCGTCGCGGATGATTTGTGCAGGGGCATAAAAACCCATCGGTTGTGAATTCAAAAGTGCTGCCGCGAATGTTGCTGGATGATGGCATTTGATCCAGGAGGAAATATAAACGAGGATCGCAAAACTCGCCGCATGGCTTTCCGGGAAACCATACTCACCAAAGCCCTTGATCTGGTTGAAGCAGTTTTCGGCAAAGCTCCGCTCATAACCACGGCGGACCATCCCCTCCACCATTTTCCCTTCCATTTCGCTGATTGTGCCGACATTGCGGAATGTGGCCATGGAACGGCGCAATTTATTGGCTTCGTCGGGGGTGAATTTCGCTGCCTCTATGGCAATGCGCATGGCTTGTTCCTGGAATAGAGGTACACCAAGGGTCCTGCCGAGAACATTTCTCAGTTCGTCCTTGTCACCATGTTTAGGGGACGGAGACGGATAGTGGACTTTCTCTATTTTATTGCGCCGACGCAGATAGGGATGAACCATATCGCCCTGGATTGGACCAGGACGAACGATGGCAACCTCGATTACCAGATCATAGAATTTTCTTGGTCGAAGACGCGGCAGCATGTTCATTTGTGCGCGGCTTTCCACCTGGAACACGCCGAGGGAATCGGCATTGCAGAGCATGTCGTAAACCGCGAGGTCTTCTTGGGGAATCGTTGCCAGTTCGTAACGTTTGCCCCCATGCAGATGAATAATGTCAAAAGCCTTGCGAATGCAGGTCAGCATACCAAGTGACAGCACATCCACCTTCATGATGTTGAGTTCGTCGATGTCATCCTTATCCCACTCTATGAAGGTACGGTCTTTCATAGCCGCAGGGCCGACAGGGACGGTTTCGTCCAAGCGCTCCTGCGTCAGTACAAATCCACCCACATGCTGGGAAAGGTGGCGTGGAAAACCAATCAATTCGGTCGCGAGCCGGACAGCGCGCCGTATCATGACATTATCGGGATCCAGTCCGGCTTGCCGAACCTCGTTCTTCTCAACCGCTGTGCCCCAGCTGCCCCAGACCATATTGGCCAGCGCAGCAGTAACGTCTTCGGTCAGTCCCAAAGCCTTGCCCACATCACGGATAGCGCTGCGCGGGCGGTAGCTGATGACAGTGGCCACGATGGCCGCTCGATTGCGACCGTAACGCTCATAGACCCATTGCATCACTTCTTCGCGGCGTTCATGCTCGAAATCGACATCGATATCCGGTGGTTCCTTCCGCTCCGCCGAGAGGAACCGTTCGAACAAGACATCCGTGTGTTTTGGATCAACTGCTGTGATAGCAAGACAATAACAGACCGCGGAATTAGCAGCGGAGCCGCGGCCCTGGCAAAGAATATTCTGCGAGCGAGCATATTTGACGATGTCATAAACCGTGAGGAAATAGGGTGCATATTCAAGCCCTTCGATTATCGCCAGCTCCTTCCGCAGAATCGCACATACCTTTTCCGGAATGCCTTCAGGATAGCGTTGTGCCGCACCTTTCCACGTTTCCTCGGATAGATATTGTTGCGGTGTCTTACCCGGTGGCACAGGTTCGTCGGGATAGTCATACTTCAGCTGATCGAGGCAAAAGCCGATCGGCTCAACGAAACGCTGTGTTTCCCGAAGCGCTGCGGGCAAATGCCGGAAAAGTCGCTGCATTTCATCCGGCGATTTCAAATGCCGTTCTGCATTCTTTTCCAGCTTGCGTCCGGCCGTATCGATCGTGACATGTTCGCGAATGCAGGTCAGCACATCCTGCAACGGTCGCCGCGCAGCGGTGTGATAAAGCACATTGTTGATCGCCAGCAAGGGAACGTTGGCCTCAGTTGCAATACGCGCCAGCTTCTCGCCGTACCGCCGGTCTGCACCCTGATGCGGCATTGCCAAGGCAAGCCAGACAGAGCCCGGTGCAGCAATGACAAGTTTTCTCAGGAACGCAGTTAAGATTTTATCTGCCCGTAACGGCGGAACGACCGCGATCTGAAAATCTTTTGCTCGAAAAAGAAAATCTTCGAAAAGAAGGTGGCACTCACCCTTGATTTTCGCCCGATCCTTGCCTTCGCTCAAAAGACGGCAGAGCTGACCATAGGCTGTACGGTCGCGTGGGTAGACGAGCAGATCTGGCGTGTCGTCAATAAAGACCAACCTGCATCCGATAAAGAGGTTCAGTCGTATTCCCGCTTTTTCCTTGAGCTCATTATGAGCCTTATAGGCCCGCACCACACCCGCGAGTGTGTTGCGGTCAGCGATGCCTATACCATCGAGTCCGAGTATGGCTGCAGCCTGCACCAGTTCATGCGGTTGCGAGGCGCCTTCAAGAAATGAAAAATTACTGGTGACAGCAAGTTCCGTGTAGGGTCGCATCAGGCAAAAATCCCGTGCAGAAACCAGCGCGGTGTGGGATCTCCACGCTCGTACAAGCCTTCGCGAAACACCCAGAAACGACGGCCTCTATTGTCTTCGAGGCGGTAATAATCCCGCGTCAGCGCGCCTGCATGTTCGCGCCACCACTCGGGGGCGATGCGTTCCGGTCCCTCAGCCAAGGTGATAATATGTTGAACCCGGCGCCAGGTGAATCGTGCCGGGGCGGCATCAGGGACTTCAAACGTCGCATCAATCCGCTCGGGTGGCTGAAACAATCGGATCGGCCGCTCCGGAGGATTGCCCGGATTATGTTCTGGCGTCCGTTCAAACATCATGTCCTGTCTTGCTGAGGCGGCAGGTTCAAGTGAAACTGCTCGTTCGGGAATATGCGTATCGACAGGCAGCGGGCGTAGTACACGGGAATTGCCAAGACGGATGGAAAGCCGGTCGACAAGCGTGTTGATCTCCTCTGTTTCTTGTGCCCTGTCGTCGAGGCTTTTCTGGATCGCTTGACTCTGCTCCACACGAATAGCGGCAAGCCGGATGATATCAAAACCATAACCGGCATCGAGCGGATCGCTAAGTGTGGAAAGCCGCTCTTTCAATAGTCGAAACATGGTTTTTGTTTCGGTAACGGGACGTCCGGTCTGAATGCTGATGCGGCGTACATTGCCGTCGGCGCGAAAGAAGCTGGCTTCGATCTCGCGGGCACCCTCAACTCTTTGTTGCAGGCGACGGAAAAGTTCGTCGCTCAAGGACAGAAGAACGTGTTCCACTGATTCCATAGCGATGAGCGGTTCTGCCATACGCCGCTCAACCATGCAGACAGGGACGATACGGCGAGGGGTAATAGGCTCATCCTGACGACCGAACAATGCATCGAGGCGATTAACAAGATTTGTGCCAAAACGCGCTGTGAGTGCAGCTCGGGGCAAGACATCGATATCACCAACGTTGCGTAAACCTGCCCGCTTGAGACCGGCGAGATGGTTCTCTTCGATATCGAGACTGATAAGCGGCAAGGCGTATAATCTGCGCGTCTCGTCATTCCGGTCGATGATTCCACCCGGCGAGTGTCGAGCAAGGGCACATGCTGCGGCGGGATTGCTTGCAAGAGCGGTCCGGACGATCATGCTATAGTGCTGAAGGCGCTTATGAATATCTTCAATAAGCTGGCTTTCATCGCCAAAAAGATGAATGCAGCCGGTCAGGTCGAGAATAAGGCCATGAGGCTCATCAAGTGCCACAAGCGGTGTATAGCGGGCACACCAATCGGCCAGTTTTTCAAGCAGGACAGCATCCTTGCGCGGTGAAGCGAAAGCGATATCCAGCTTTTCAAATTGCGCGCGTGCATCTGTGAGAGCCATGCCCTTGTAGAGCCCCGCCTYGGTGGCCTTTTCATCGACAGCCGTCAGCCGCAAGGCATTGGCAAGTTTGTCCACCACAATCAAAAGTTGATCAGTATGGGCGCGTCCCGGATTTTCGCGTTTGAGGCGGTCGGTAGGAAGGTGCGGAAACCATAGTGCCAGAAACCGGCTCGATCTGCCTGAAAACATGATCATCACTTTCCCATTGCAGGATCCAATGGCCTGTCATTCCCTGTCTGTTGCGTATGAGAGTGGCGTCGAAAACCGGATGTCCGGGTGCATTGGCGCCACTCGATTGCGAAGGTGCGGCACGGATCAACCAGCGAGTGACGGCGGCATTTTCGCTGGGATATGCCCCCAGTCGCAGAAGAAAGGCCGGCACATCGGTTTGTTGCGCCGTCAGCAGCAATTTGCGCGAGGCGGTCAGGTCCAGACATTTCGGGTTGCTCCAAGGCGCGATGATGACGGCGCCCGTGCCACGAATACCGAGACTGTCCGAAGCAGCTTTCAAAACATCCTGTGGTGAGGCGCATCGCACTATGATGAGGCGTTGTGGATCAAGTCCGATATTTTGCAAGCCGGGAGCATATGGGAAGCCATTTTCTTGCGCTGCAAAATCTTCTTCCAACCATAGAACAGGGCTTTGATCCGGAGATGCGCGCAGGACAAGGGCAATAGCGAAACCGGTCGCCGCACCTGCGTCGCCTGCTTCTTCTGCGAAGATTTCATGCACGGCACCACGCTGCATCCCCTCGCGGAAGACGCGGTCGATATCATTGTCGCCGAAGTCAAAGGCGGAGCGCTGCGCAGCACGCGCATTCCTCTCTCCAAGAGATGCGATGTCGCGTCTCAACGCCGCAAGATCGACGGTTGTCACTACGGTAACCTTCCAATGTTCATGATATGTTCTATTATGGAATCCGATGACAGCAAGAGTCAAGCGGCATGTATCAGGTTGTTGGATGCACCATTATCGATCGATACGGGTGGAGAGAATAATCGACGACATGGTGCGTTCGACACCTTCAAGAGCGCCGATTTCGTCGAGCAATTTGTCCAGTTCCTGTATCGAAGGTGCCTCAACGATAACGATCATATCGAATTGACCGCTAACAGAATGAAGCGTTCTGACCCAGGCGATCTTCCGCAAGGCCGCCTCAACCTTCACAGCCAGTTTCGGCAAGGCTGTCACCAGCACATGCGCCTTGACCAGGTTCTGTTCGTATTCGGGAGAAAGCTGAACGCTATACCCCCTTATCATACCGCGTTTTTCCAGCCGCTCGATGCGGCTTTGCACAGTGGTGCGTGATACGCGCAGCTTGCGGGCAAGCTCGGCAGTCGAGGCTCTCGCATTCTCGCGCAGCAATGAAAGCAGGGCATGATCGGCTTCTGACAGCATAATGACAAATCCAATCGGCATATCGACAAAATTATAACGTTGTTTCGTCAATTTATAGACTTCATTTCGCCGAGCAATATGCGAAATTCATATAAAGTTTTTATATGCGAGGGGAATCAAATGAAAGAGATCGTTGTCGTTGGTGCAGGGAAAATCGGTGGGACCATCGCCAATCTTCTGGCTGGTACGGGAGATTATCGCGTAACGGTCGTCGACCGGGCACAAGCCCAGCTAGATGCCTTGGATGTATCGCCGCTCGTTGGAACCGCCTGCATCGAGATTGCTGAAGTTGGAGCGCTTGAAAGCGTTCTCAATGGCAAATTCGCCGTGCTGAGTGCAGCCCCGTTCCATCTGACCACGCGCATAGCTGAAGCGGCCGCCAAATCCGGCGTGCATTATCTCGATCTGACAGAAGACGTAGCCAGCACACGCATCGTCAAGCAGCTGGCAATGACTGCCAAGACTGCTTTCATTCCCCAATGCGGCCTTGCTCCGGGTTTCATCTCGATTGTAGCCAACGATCTGGCCAAACGCTTCGATACGCTGGAAAGCGTGCGCATGCGCGTTGGCGCACTGCCGCAATATCCGTCAAACGCACTGAACTACAATCTGACATGGAGCACGGACGGGGTTATCAACGAATATTGCGAGCCCTGTGAAGCGATCGTCGATGGCGAGTTGACGGAGGTGCCGCCGCTTGAAGAGCGCGAGGAATTCTCGCTCGACGGGGTGACCTATGAGGCGTTCAATACGTCAGGCGGTCTTGGCACATTGTGCGAAACACTTCTCGGCAAGGTGCGTACACTTAACTATCGCACCATTCGTTATCCGGGCCACGCGGCCATCATGAAGGCGCTGCTCAACGACCTTGGACTGCGTGATCGGCGCGATGTGTTCAAGGATATTCTCGAAAACGCCTTGCCATCTACCTTGCAGGATGTCGTCGTGATTTTCGTTACGGTCAGCGGCCGCAAGAAGGGCCGTCTTCTTCAGGAAACCTATGCCAACAAGGTCTATAGCGGCCATATCGGATCGCAACTTTATAGCGGGATCCAGATCACGACGGCGTCGGCCATCTGTGCCGTGCTTGACATGCTTGCGAACGGTGCCTTGCCGCAGCAAGGTTTTCTCAAGCAGGAAGATATTGCGCTTGACGCGTTTCTCGCCAATCGTTTCGGCAAGGCCTATGCGCAAGCGGAATCAGCTGGGCGGCTGGTTGCATAGCATAGTCCCAACAAAAAAAGGCCACCTCAGGGGTGGCCTTTTTGTATTATGAACTCAATGATCAGATCCATTCGCCCTTGCGCATCACTGGGATAGCCGAACCGTCCTTGTTGATGCCGTCTACGTCGATCTCGCCAGAACCGATCATCCAGTCGATGTGAATCAGGCTCTTGTTACCACCACGCGCTGCAACTTCATCGGGCGTCAGCTCGCCACCGTTGACGAAGCATTTCGAATAGCATTGGCCGAGCGCGATGTGGCTTGCAGCGTTTTCGTCGAAAAGCGTGTTGA
>NZ_JBFUMG010000230.1:0-6768 GCF_054049495.1 Phyllobacterium sp. P5_D12
CTATATCATCGGGCTGCTGGACTACAGCGATGCCGGTAAAGTCAGCCTCGGCTTTGATCTTACGGATGTGGAGAAGGCAAAAATCGCCGACAAACTGAAAGCCGATATTGTGGCGGCGCAGAATGAAGCCAAACGGTTGCAGGCGGAAGGGCTGGCAGCGGACAAACTGGCAGCCGACAAGGCGGCCGCCGATCTTCTGGCGGCACAGGATGGAGCCAAACGGTTGCAAATCGAAATGCTGAAGCAGGCCGTGGCAGGGCTAACGATTGAGAATGCCGATAAGGCGACGCATAATCAGAAGGCCGTGTTCGATGCGGTCAAGGCGCTTGGCTATGGCAACGCGCTGACCAATACGATTTTCCTGAAAGAGCGCGGCGAAGTCTTGCCTTATGACAATCTCTCCGGCGAAGCCCATGCGACGCTTTCCGGCGCGCTTGCCAAGGATGCAAGCGTGATCGGCAATGCGGCGCAAAACCGTATCCGGGCTGCCTTCGACGGGGTCACCGTCAAGGAGCAGGCGGTGATAGCGTCACCCTTGACTTACGCTCCGGCGCAACGCGCCAAGACCAGCGATGCTTTCGCATCAGTAATCCCGGCACCGGCCACGGCCGCCCTGTGGGGCGAGGCTTATGGCGGATGGGCGCATGCGGGCGGCGACGGCAATGCTGCGGGCTATAGCCGCAATATTGGCGGCTTCGTCACCGGGCTCGACGGCGTGGTGGCAGAGACATGGCGCATGGGCGTGCTCGCCGGCTATGGCAATACTTCGCTGGATAGCGGCGCTTCGAATGCCTCGTTCAACAGCTACTCCGTCGGGCTATATGGCGGCGCCGCGTGGGACAATCTCACCTTGAGTCTCGGCACGGCCCTGACCCAGAACGAGATCGATACGGACCGCACGGCGGTGTTCGGCAATCTTCTCAACAGACACAGCGCTTCCTACGATGCCGAGACCGTGCAGGTATTCGGCGAGCTCGGCTATTCGGTGAAGACAGGCTATGCCAAGTTCGAGCCTTTCGCCGCGGCGAGTTATGTGCATCTGAAGACAGACAGCTTTCTGGAAAGCGGCACGGTCAGCAATCTGACCGGGCTTGGCGGGACGAGCGACCTGACGACAACGACACTCGGCCTTCGGGCATCGCGCAGCTTTGCCTTGAGCGACACGATCAGCCTGACGGCGCGGGGACTTCTCGACTGGAGCCATGCCTTTGGCGACGTAACTCCGGCAGCAAAGCTGGCCTTTGCCGGCGGCCAGCCATTTGACGTCAAAGGCCTGCCGGTCGCGCAAGATATGGGCATCGTCGAGGCGGGGTTCGATGTGGGATTCGGCAAAGCCACGACGCTCGGCCTGACCTATAGCGGGCAGTTCTCGGACAGCGCCCGCGACAATGCGGTCAAAGCCGATCTGACGGTCAGGTTCTGATCGGCGGTTAATCCAAAACGATCCAGGCGGGAGCATGGTCGCTTGCGTGGTCCCAGCCCCTGACATGACGATCGACATCGGCGCTGCTCAATCGATTGGCGATCGATGGACTGAGCAGGAAGTGATCGAGGCGCAGGCCGGCGTTGCGGCCCCAGGCGTTTCTGAAATAGTCCCAGAACGTGTAGATTTTCTCGTCGGGATGCAGGTGGCGAATGGCGTCGGTCCACCCTTGCGCAACAAGCTTCGCGAAGGCCTCTCTGACTTCGGGGCGGAAAAGCGCGTCGTCGGTCCAGCGCCCGGGCTTGTAGACATCGAGATCCGTCGGCATGACATTATAATCGCCGGCAAGTACGACGGGCGCGCCTGTCGCAAGCAGTTCCTGAGCGCGTTGCGAAACACGTTCAAACCAGCGCAGCTTGTAATCGAATTTCGGGCCAGGTGCCGGATTCCCGTTTGGAACATACATGCATCCGATCAGGACGCCATTCACTGCCGCTTCGATGTAGCGGCTGTGGTTATCGTCCGGTTCTCCGGGCAGGCCGCGTGTGGTCTCGATGGGCTCAGTGCCCTTGGCAAGAATGGCGACGCCGTTCCAGCTTTTCTGTCCGTGCCAGATCGCATTATATCCCGCGGCGTTTATCGCACTCTCTGGAAATTTTTCCTGAGGCGCCTTGAGCTCCTGCAAGCAGACGACGTCCGGCTGGGCTTCCGCAAGCCATCGCAAAAGGAGAGACAACCGGCCGTTGATACCGTTTACGTTGAATGTGGCAATCTTCATTTAGAGCGGGCTCTGAGCCGGAAACGTTTCTGATAGCGCATCGAGTCGTTGCCGGCATCATGAGATAAAGCCGGGCGCAATGGAAGCTGCGCCCGACTGGTTATTTCAAATCAGGGAACCTCGTCATGCCTGCTTGGCCCGCCATACGATATCGCTGACATTGAGCTTCTTCGGCACGATCTTGAGGTCAAAGAACTCATCGGCCAATGCCTGCTGATAGGCAATGGCTTCCGGCGTAACGCCCGCCACCCTGCCAAGATCCGCGCCCTCGCGCGTCAGGACAACCTTCTGGATATCCTCCGGCACGCCGGTTATCTTCGCAAGGATCCGGACTGTTTCGTCGAGATTGTCTTGCGCTGACCGGCCGACAAGCGTCAGCTCATCGAGGACATCCGCCAGAACATCCCCATGCGAAGCAGCAAACTCGCCATTGCTGAGAAAGAACGACCAGGACTCGACGATGCCTTTCCCGGTTGCCAGAACCCGCGCTTCCGGGCGCTTCTCGGCTACGGCAAAATAGGGATCCCAGATTGTCCAGGCGTCGATCTGACCTGCAGTGAAGGCAGCGGCCGCATCGGGAGGCGAGAGGTCGGATGCAACGATGTCAGTCACGGCCAGCCCGGCCGTCCGCAAAGCCTTGACCGTGAAATTGTGGGCGCTCGAACCGCGTTTGAAGGCGACGCGCTTGCCCTTGAGGTCGGCTATGGACTGCAATGGCGAATCCTTGTGGACAAGAATTGCCGAACCCGCCGGTGGGCCCCGATAGGTTCCGGCATAGACCAGATTTCCGCCCGCTGCCTGTGCGAAAAGCGGTGGCACATCGCCTGTCGGGCCGAAATCGATAGCACCGGCACCGAGTGCCTCGAGGAGCGGGGGGCCGGAAGAGAATTCCGACCAGCTGACGGTAATGCCGCGCTGTTCAAAACGCTTTTCCAGTGCACCATTGCCCTTGGCCAGTGCCAGAACGCCATTTTTCTGCCAGCCGATGCGGAGTGTCTTAGGCGATGCTGAAGCTCCATGCGCTGCGAAGGGCAGAGCGGTTGCAGCGGCGGCACCGCCCAGCAATGCGAGAGTTTGTCTGCGATTGATCATGCGAGGCATCCCTTTCCAATAACGTTGGCTTCGGCAAAGGATGACGGAACGGATCAGCGTCGGCGACGTCAGAACGTGCGAACAATCGCGGGGATGGGGAAAATCATGCCTGTTTTGGCGTAGGCGGCGAAATCACTTCGTCGCTGGAAAGCCGTTCGGATGCGCGGGCACAGCCTTGAGATAGGCGGCGATCGCGTCACGATCCGCAGGCTCGAGATGTGCCATATTGAGAACCACGTCGGTCATCGAGCCGCCGAGCGAGTCGAAATCCGGCGTGAAACCGCTCTCCAGCGCATAGGAAATGTCCTTTTCAGACCAGGAATCGATGCCGCCTTTGCCGCCGGTGATGTTCGGGATGACGCCCTTGCCCTCCGGCGCCTTGGCGCCCGCCAGCCATTGCGTGTTGTCCGGCCCGCCAATGACATCGCGGGGGGTATGGCATTCGCCGCAATGGCCCGGGCCTTCCACCAGATATTGCCCGCGCTTGATCACATCGGTGGCATTGGCCAGCGTGAGGACCGGCTGCGGCGAAAGGAAGAGCCGCTTCCACAGACCAATGCCGCGCCGGACGTTGAAAGGAAAACCGAGCTTGTGCGGCCCGGCGACATTATCGGATGGAGGCAGGGTCTTCAGGAAAGCGTAAAGATCGGCGATGTCCTGCACCTGCATGCGCGCATAGGATGTATAGGGAAAGGCCGGATAAAAATGCCTGCCATCCGGCGAGACACCTTCCATCATCGCATTGGCGAGATCGGCGAAGGACCAGTCGCCGATGCCTTGCTTCGATGGGGAAATGTTTGGCGTCACGAAGGTGCCGAACGGGGTGACGAGGTTGACACCGCCCGCCAGTACCAGCCGCGCATCGCCCTTGGCACCCGGGGCTGCGTGGCAGGAGGCACAGCCTCCTTGCCAGAAGATGCTCATGCCGCGTTGCGGATCGCCGGGAGCTGCCGCGGCAAGCTTTGCCGGGTCGACATGGGAGGGCGCCGAGAGCAACCAGAAACCGGCCCCGCCAATCAGTGCCAGAATGATGATGAGCAATGCGCGCTTGCGCATCATCCTTTTACCTAGTCTTTCTTGATGCGGAACGCTTTGTGGCAGGAAGCGCAATTTTCGGCTACCTGGTTGAAGACGACCTTGAAGCTATCGAGGTCCTTCGGGTTGGCTTCTGCTGCCGCGGCTGCGTCTTTCTTGTATTTCGCTACGGCGGCGACAAAGCCGGCATTGTCTTCCCAGATCTTCGGCGAAACGGTGGTCTTGCCCTGGTCCGAGCCCGCTGGGAACAGCGTCGCCACATCGATCTTCTGCGCATCCTCGTTCAGGTGTACCAGTGCGGCCTTTACCGCATCGGCGTCGAACGGCTTTTCGCCTTTGATGATCGGTGTGATGCTGCCGACGGTCTTGCCCTGATCCTTCATGAGCGCCTGGCGGTCAGCGAGCGCATCGGCGCTTGCCGGTGCCGAAAGTGCGATGGCAAGCAAAGGCGCCGCAGCAAACGAAATCAGTCTGTTCATGGGGTGTCTCCGACTCTTGTGGCTAAAGTAGTGTGGCTTCAAGGGCTTCCGGTGGGCACTCTAGATTATACATTGCGAAAAGCACGTGATCATTTTGATCACATTTTCGTTTGTTAGCGATAGCAAAAAGCCCCGGCGTCTGGGCGCCGGGGCTTTTTATGGTGTCAGAACTGTAGATAGACCCCGCTCCTGCGGTAACGGTAAGGGTCATCCCAGGTTCGATAGTATGGGCGATCCCGGTAGTAAGGGCGGCGGTAATACCGGTCACCATAATACCTGCGATCCCAGCGGCGATGATGCCTGCGTTCCCAACCGTAGTGCCTGCGGTCCCAGCGGCGATGATGCCGGCGATCCCACCGGTCACGATAGTGGACGGTTTCGACATTTGCGTTCGGAGCAGCCTTCGAGGTCTCGACTGGCTGCTGAATCGTCATAGGCGCGGCGCTGGCCGTTTCGACTGGAACAAGTGTCCCGATCGATACCAAAACCGCGCTTAGGGCTGAAATCAACTTTCTCATTGTACCTCCAGTGAAAGCCCATCTTTGACCGAAGGCTTTCAACACTTAAACGTCCCTGAGATATTAGACATAAGTCCAATTCTCTGAACCTCGGATGAATAACGGTCAGCTATGAGGCAAGGATCAAAATGGGGCGATCACTTTTGAGAACGTGTTGTTCCAATGCGTGAAAAAGCACGCATATCCGGGCGGTTCGTTCGCGCGGCCGCCGGTGCGACGTTCCAAATGGTCTCCGGGCAGAGTGCAATGAAGATGCCGGTCATCATCGACTGATAACCGGCCCATATGTTTGTATGTTCTGTCTTATGCGTGTTTGTAGACGGGCTTTCCATGATGCTTGTGCCATGCATGATGCTTTGGATGATGCACGACGTGATGATGATGATGATGATAGACGCGGTGGTGCCTGTGATGGATCGGTTCAGCAGCGCTTGCACTCGTGGCAAGCACTGGTGCGGAGACGGCGAGGGCGATAGCGAGGCCGAGAGCCGAGTAAAGAGACGTTTTCATATCCTTGGGTTTCCTTTGGTGGGTAACAGAAGAGGAGGGACTGCAACGCGCAGGTGTAGAATCGTTCCACCTGCCTCTTTATCGGATGCGGATGTTTCGGCGCTATTTCCCGCATGTGGTGTTTCGTTTCTGAAATGTTTCTCAAATAGGGCGGGGGATTCGTTACTGCAGCAATGGATTGGTCACACGTTTTTCGAAGCGATAAATGCAAAGCGGCCCCGCCAATGACGGGGCCACTTCTGTGCAACAAGCGACAATTGCCGCCAGGATAGTTATGGGAGAATTAGCGCCCACCCGCCTCGCTTGTCGCATGGTCCTGCGTAAAGGTCCGGCGTAGATGCACGACCTTGGCGGCAGCATTCTCAATATATTCTGTGGGGCAGCGCAGCATTTCATCTCTGATGCACCGTTCGACTTCCCTTGCTGTCTCGAGACGCTTATCGAGCAGCTCGGTGTCGACGCCTGCTGCCTTGAGTCTGGTGCATGAAAGAACAAGTCGAGCGACTTCAGCCCGAGCCTGTTCATGATAATCAATGGCGATCATCAATAGAATCTTTTCCATCTTGGCCTTTGTGGAGTTGTCGTTAGTGGCAGGGGGCGTCGATAGTCGCGGCGCTTGAAAAATGGGGTTTGCTTTCATCCCGGCGTCTTGACGCGAATCGCTGGCGCGCGAAAGTGACAGCGCTGTCCCCATGGTCGGGGGACAAATCAGGACAGTGAATTGAATTCACGCCGTTAAATAATAGATCGATTCCCATATAAATGTTCCAATAAAATAAACAAAATAAACTCTGCGCGACGCTTTCGCGTCAAATACACCTTCATATGCTCCGGTTCGCCGGCCTCTACACTTTGATATTACAGTGGTTATAGTTTTGAATAGTGTGTTTCATATCGAGTCGTCAGGATGAATGCCCTGCTACGTGATGGTTA
>NZ_JBFUMG010000231.1:0-6749 GCF_054049495.1 Phyllobacterium sp. P5_D12
AAGCCGAGCGTCGCTGCAGCAAGGCCAAGCAGCGTCAGCCGCTCGACCCAGATTTGCCAGCGGCCGCGATAGGACTGGGCGGCGATGCCGGTGTCGATGGCCCAAGCCATCGTCAACAGCAAGGCCGGGTAGGCGGGAAGGATATAGTGGGGCAACTTCGTCGGGATGAGCTCGGTTACCAGCCAGAACGGGATGTACCAGGCGGTCAGGAAAGCAAGGCGCGGATCCTGGCGCAATCGACTCAACGCCTGCAGACCGCCGCGAATAGCGAGCACGCCAAACGGCCAGATGAACACGACGAAGATCAGGGCGAAATAGCCCGGCGGCGCGCCGTGGCTTTCCTGCGCATCGCCAACCTTCGACAGGAAATCCTTGTTGACGGATTCGTTGAAGAAGGCACCGCCGCTTTTCAGCGTGATCAGGATGAGCCAGGGCAGCACGATTGCGAGCAGGATGAGGATACCGCTTAGTGGCTTCAGGCGTTTCAGCCATCGCCATTCGCGGTAGAAAAGGCTGAGAGAGCCCATCGTCAAAAGACTGACAAAGGGAGTGATCGGGCCTTTGATCAGCACACCGGCTGCCGTTGCCACCCAGAAGATCACTGCTGGCGCCCATTTGGCTGCGGCCTGCTTGCGGCTTGCCATCCAGATCGATGCAAGCGCGCCCTGTGCGATGACGACCGTCGCCAGCACCGTCGCGTCGGTCTTTGCCACGCGCGCCTCGAAGCCGAGCATAACGATCGCTGCAAGGGCGATACCGGCCATAAGGCCGGCGCTTTGGCCAAAAAGGAATGCTCCCAGAGCAGCCGTACCGAGCACCGCAATCGTAGCGCCAGCCACCGAGACGAGCCGGTAGACCCATACGGGCGCATCGTTATTGTAGCCTGTGAGCTTGAGCGCGGCGCTCTGCAGCCAGTAAATGCCAACCGGCTTCTTGTAGCGCGATGCGTCTTGAAAGCGGATGTCGACATAGTCGCCGCTTTCAGCCATCTGGTGCGTTGCCTGCACGTATCGCGCTTCATCGCGGTCCAGCGGCGGTATCGAAGCGATGCCGGGTACGAAGGAGATGAGGCAGATGAAAACCAGCAGCAAATAGTGGCCGGCGCGAAGTTTTGTGCCGCCGCCGGGAGCGAGGTCCGAAGAGGTCATCAACATCCCTTGCTCACGTGTCCAGCGTCATCGCCTTCTTCTCATTGGCGATCAGCCAGAGATTGCGAATATAGACAATAAGTCCGAGGCCCTGACCGGCAATGAACACCGGATCCTTACGCACGACCGCGTAGACGAAAAGCAGTACACCGCCAAACAGCGAGAAGAACCAGAATGTCACCGGGACGACGCTTCGCTTGGCGCGTTCGGAGGCAATCCACTGCACGACGAAACGCATGGTGAAACAGCCCTGCGCAAAGAAGCCCAGCAGAATCCAGGCGTCGAATTGGGCCACGAAAACCGAGTGCAGCCAATTGGTAATAGCATCAGCCATGACTGATCTCCGTAATCGTTGGAACGGTCTTGCGGCGCTTGCGCAGCCACCAGACGCCATATAGGTCGAGAATACCGCGCAGACCGCGGTCGAGAATGCCGTAGTTCGATTTGCCGTGACGGCGTTCGCGATCAAGAACATCGACATGCACGACGCCGTAGCCTTCACGGATCACCAACGCAGGCAGATAGCGGTGCCAGCCATCGAAGAAAGGCAATTCGCGGAAAAGCTGGGTGTGCAGTGCCTTAAGACCGCAGCCGCTGTCGCGCGTATTGTCCTTCAGGATCGCGCTGCGCAGCTTGTTGGCATATTTCGATGCGAACTGCTTCAGTTTCGTGTCGGTACGCTTCAGCCGTTGCCCTGCTGCGATCCCGATTGCCGGACCGGCCTGCAGCAACGCATCGGCCAGCCGTGGCAGGTAGGCCGGGTTGTTCTGTCCGTCACCATCCATGGTGACCACGACCTTACCCCTTGCCGCGAATACGCCCGAGCGAACGGCTGCACTTTGCCCCGCAGACTTGTCGTGACGAATATGGCGCAGAGGCTTCCCGGCCTTGATCCGCTCGCCCAATGCTTCACCCGTCAAGTCGGTAGAGCCATCGTCGACGACGATCACTTCGTAGCTGCGGCCTTCCATGGCTGCATCCACTTCATCGAGGAGAAAGGCTAGATTGGCGGCCTCGTTGCGGCACGGAATGACGATCGTAATTGCCGGATTGCTCAAGTTGCAAGCTTTCGTAGTGGGACTTCAGGCGCGCTCCATAACATCGAAAGCGCCGCCGTGCCATCCTCATTTGCATTACGAAGCTGTAATGCCAACCCTTCGGTCAACGCTTGTTGCGAATGTCGGAGAGAGTCTTCGCCGGTGTAATCGCTTCGGGATCGAGACGAATTTCAATGATCGCCGGCTTGCCGCTTTCGACGGCCCGTTGCCATGCTCCTTCGAATTCCTCCGTGGCGTCCACGGTCTCACCATGACCGCCATAGGCGCGCGCCAGCATGGCAAAATCCGGGTTGGTGAGATCAGTCGCGGACACACGTCCGGGATATTCGCGTTCCTGGTGCATGCGGATCGTCCCATAGATATTGTTGTTGATGACGAGGACTATAATCGGCAGGTTGTATTTTACGGCCGTCGCAAACTCCTGGCCGTTCATCAGGAAGCATCCGTCACCGGCAAAGCACACGACCGTTCGCTCTGGGTAGAGCTGTTTTGCAGAGACCGCCGCCGGGAGCCCATAACCCATGGAGCCGGATGTCGGTGCTGCCTGTGTGGCGAAGCGGCGGAATCGATGGAAGCGATGTAGCCAGGTGGCGTAGTTGCCTGCGCCGTTGGTTATGATCGCGTCTTCCGGGAGCACGCTCTCGAGATAGGACATGATTGGTCCCATCGCGACCTTGCCCGGTCCGGTCTTCGGTGGCGTCGACCAGGCGAGGTAGGATTTGTGCGCGGCTTCCGCTTCGCCCGGCCAGTTGGTGTGTGATGGCGGTGCGAGATGTTCGACAGCTTCAGCAAACATGTCGGGTGCCGAGTTTATCGCGAGGCTAGGGCGATATACCCGTCCAAGTTCATCCGCGTCTGCATGCACGTGGATCAGAGTCTGCTTGGGATAAGGGCTGTCTATCAGCGTGTAGCCGGACGACGGCATCTCGCCGAAACGCCCGCCAATCAGCAGCAACACGTCGGCTTCTTTCACGCGCGCCGCCAAAGCCGGATTGATGCCGATACCGACATCGCCCGCATAATTCGGATGCAGATGATCGAACAGCATCTGTCGGCGGAATGAACAGCCGACGGGGAGGTGCCATTTCTCGGCAAAGCGCGTGATCGACTGGACTGCGTTTTCATTCCAGCGCGACCCGCCCAGGATCACGAAAGGCCGTGTTGCGCCCTGAAGAAGATCGGCGAGCTTTTCGATACAGGCCGGAGAAGGACCCGTCTCGACCGGCTGCCAGCCCTGAGCCGCCACTGCTTCGACCTTGTCGGTCAGCATATCTTCCGGTAACGCCAGCACGACAGGTCCTGGGCGCCCCGAGGTTGCGACTGAAAATGCTCGCGTGACGAATTCCGGAATGCGCCGCGCATCGTCGATTTCTGCCACCCATTTCGCTGTATCAGCAAAGAAGCGGCGGTACTCGACTTCCTGAAAGGCCTCGCGCTCACGTGCGTCGCGTTGCACCTGGCCAATGAAAAGGATCAGTGGCGTCGAATCCTGCTTGGCGATGTGGATTCCGGGAGAGGCATTGGTTGCGCCTGGACCACGTGTGACAAAGCAGATGCCTGGCTTGCCAGTGAGCTTTCCCCAGGCATCCGCCATCATCGTGGCTCCGCCCTCGGCCCGGCAAACGGTGACGCCAATCTTTGCGTCGTAAAGCGCGTCGAGTACGGCAAGATAGCTCTCACCCGGCACGCAAAACAACCGCTCGACGCCATTAGCCGCCAAAGCCTCGACGATTAATTCACCGCCCGTTTTCATTGGATACGTCCTTTACTTCTTGAAGAATTTCGGCGCTGTGCTCGCCAAGACGTGGCGAAGGCCGTTGATAGGAAAGCGGGGTTTTCGACATGACGATCGGCGTGCGCACCGAGGGAATAGTGCTGCCATGGCCGTCCTCGAGATCAAGCCGCAATTGCCGCGACACGATCTGCGGATCGTCAAACATCTCGCCGATCCGGTTTATCGGTCCTGCCGGAACCGCATTTCGGGAACAGGCTTCAAGTAATTCGGCACGGGTACGTTTCTGCGTTTCGGCCCGGATCAGGGCCGTCAGTTCGATGCGATTTTCCAGTCGTGCCCGATTGGTCAGGAAGCGAGGATCGCTGGCGAGATTTGTCAGCCCGACAAGGCTGCAGAACCGGGCGAACTGCCCGTCATTGCCGACTGCGAGAATCATATGACCGTCTGATGTCGGTACGACTTCGTAAGGCGAAATATTCGGGTGGGCGTTGCCCATGCGGTGCGGGCTCTTGCCCGTTGCTAGATAGTTCATCGCCTGATTGGCCATGACTGCGGATTGCACGTCGAACAGGGCCATGTCGATCATCTGGCCTTCGCCCGTTTTCGCCGCATGTGCCAGCGCGGCCTGAATGGCAATGACGGAATAGAGGCCGGTGAAGACATCGGCGACGGCGAGGCCAACCTTTTGCGGCTCGCGGTCGGGTTCGCCGGTAACGGACATCAGACCGGACATGCCCTGAATGATGAAGTCATAGCCCGCCTGGGCGGCGTACGGACCGTCCTGACCAAAGCCCGTGATCGAACAATAAACGAGGCGCGGATTGTCAGCGCTCAGAGATGCGTAGTCGAGGCCGTACTTCTTCAGGCCGCCTACCTTGAAATTTTCGAGCACGACATCTGCCGTACGGCAGAGTGCCTTGACCGTTTCCTGTCCCTCCTTGGTCGTGAAATCCAAGGTAATTGAACGCTTGCCACGGTTGCATGAGTGAAAATAGGCGGCATCGAGATTTTCGCCCTCGCTGCTCGCGATGAACGGCGGTCCCCACCCACGCGTTTCGTCCCCTCCGGCAGGGTTTTCCACCTTGATGACATCGGCGCCAAGGTCGGCGAGAACCTGTCCGGCCCATGGCCCGGCCAGAACGCGAGCGAGTTCGATGACGCGCACACCCTTCAGAGGAGCATCAGTCATATTTCAAGCACTCTCGTTCGTTTCGAAACCGTTCCCGTCGCCCAATCCGCAAAATCCCGCATGATTACCTCCCTGTTGATCTCGTTGAGGCCTTCATGCCGTGTACCCTCGTAGATCTTGGTTGTGACATTGGAAAATCCAAGTTGTTTCAGTCTGCGATCAAGGTGCCTGACAGCTTTGCCCTTCTCGGTGGCCGGGTCTTCTGCACCGCCGACGAGATTGAAGGGTAAGTCGCGAGGGAGTTTGGCCAGCAACGAATTATCTGCACCGGTGAAGATGAAGTCGAAAATATCGCGCCACATACTCACTGTCGGGTTCCAGCCGGATAGCGGGTCGGCAAGATAGGCATCTACTTCGTCAGGGTCGCGCGATAACCAGTCAGACGCTGTACGGGCGTTTGCAACACTGCGGCCCCACTGCTGGAAGGTGAATTTCGGTAGCACCATACTTGGAACGTCCGATCCTAAAAACATGCGCTCGGCGCGCAGGACTCCTTGCGCGACCCGGCCGAGAAGTCCAGCTGAGAAATTGGCGTTCCAGATCGCCGCAGCGTCCATTTTGCCGGGATGCTTCAGCACGTAGTTCATTGCGATCAATCCGCCGAGCGAGTGCCCGAACAGAATCATGGGGAGGTGAGGGTGACGCTGGCGGGCAAGACTGTTGATGGCATCGACGTCGTCCAGAACGTGCATGACCCCGTCGCTTTGCGCAAATCGTCCAGCCGGAGCGCCAGTTGCTTTGGTAAGTCCGTGTCCGCGATGATCGTGCGCATAGACGTGAAAACCTTGTCCATTCAAGAATTGGGCAAACCGCGCATAGCGCAAGGAATGTTCACTGACGCCGTGACTGATCTGGACGATAGAATGCGCCTGACCTTCGGCCGCGGAAAACCGCATCGCAAGTTTTGCCCCTGTCGCGCTTGCAATCGTTTCTACGTCCTCGAATGCCATCCACTGCCTCCCGTCGCAGTTGAAGTGGTGGCGCACGAATAGTCAATGCGCAATAAACTCCGATAAAATCCGCTTAATTTTTTTCGTTCTTGCACAATAAATAATCATGCAAAACCATATGCAATTTTATTTTGCAAAGCCTCTTGCAATCGATAAAAACTTGCCTCAGAACTTCACTCCGAAAGAGATCGAATGTGCAATCGTTGCAACCGCAACAATGAAACGCACTCGGTTTCTGCCAGTTACATGGCCGTTCAGGGGAGAAGAGGACGCTCCCCGAATGCGGCACCAGAGGGGAAACCGGGTGACGGAAATATCCGCGCCCGGTTTCGCTCGTTTTGGGAGGCTTGCCCTGTTGAAAGGCCGCTTATCCTAATTGAAGACACCCTCCAGACCAAAATAATCGTGGCTGTTTATCCACGCTCTCCAAACCTGAGCTATCCTGATGTCGTCCTTTCCATGGGGAGCTGCTTCCGGAGCCGTTCGAAAGTGGGGAAGGACGGCGTGTCAGCGGGCGGGCAACGGACCCAAGCGTTGGCCGACCTGTTCGTCTTCGGGGGTCAATCTGCGCATTTTAGGCAGATATTGCCTCCATTGTTGACGCCAACGCCAATCGTGCGGACACTGCACCGACGGCGACGATGGGCCCGGACTCCAGGCGTTCATCCA
>NZ_JBFUMG010000232.1:0-6739 GCF_054049495.1 Phyllobacterium sp. P5_D12
GTCTATGGGCCTAAAGGGTCAGCCAGGCCATCCTCGCGTTCGTAACGCTGTCGAAGCCGCTATTGAAACCATCGCCAAATCAGGACGGGTCGCTGGCATGAATGTTCAGGGTGATCTTGATGCCGTGGCGCATTATCGGCGTCTCGGTCTGCGCTGGATCAACGTTCACTTTAAGACGTTCGTCAGCAATGAAGCCAGAAATTTTCTCGGCAATATCCGCGCCGCCATGAACACAGACCGACCTTTCGGAATTTGAGGATATTGGGATGTATGGTCATATTTATCACAGCTTTGAACGGGTCCCGTCCGATTTGATCGAGCAGTTCAAAACTGTCGCGACGTCGACGCTGAGCGATGCGATGGGCCGTCATGGAGCGATGAAATCCACCATCCGGCCGATATTCGAAAACATAAGCATGGTCGGTTCAGCTTTCACTGTGCTCTGTTTCCCTGGCGATAACATTATGACCCACAAGGCGGTACACATGCTCCAGCCCGGAGATGTACTGATTATCGATGATGGCGATCATAATACTGGGTGCTTCGGGCATCGAAGTGCGATGCAGGTGCTGGCCCGCGGCGGAGTAGGCGTGGTCGCAAGCGGTTCGATCCGGGACGTGGCGGCGCTCCGCAAGGATCGTTTTCCCGTGTTTTGCCAGGGTGTTTCGCCCCGCGCTCCTCAAAAGTCTACGCCGGGCTCGATCAATGTCCCGGTGCACATTGGGGGAATCGTGGTTATCCCGGGGGACATCGTCGTGGGTGATGATGACGGGGTGGTGGTGGTACCGCGGCTGTTGGCTCGCCAGGTTCTGATGAAGGCGCTGGAACGTGATCGCGCCGAAGCTGACGCGCTGGCGGAGGGCAATCTGAGAGATCTGCTTCCGGACCCGGCCCATGGGGCTCTCGATGTCGACAAGCTGCTCAAGGGAAAAGTGATCGAACACTTTGAACCCTTTGGGTTTGCAAATTCCATTGGCGTAGACAAGTGATCCTGTAGAGAGGCGGCAATGCAGACTTTTCAGCACTATATCGATGGTAAATTCGTTGATCCAAGTGGTGGCGAATGGTTTGAGACAATCAACCCGTTTACAGCCAGGCCTTGGGCAAAGATTGCGCGCGGCAATGCCGTAGACGTGGACATGGCCGTCAAGGCCGCACATCGCGCGTCCACTCAGGACCCGTGGGCTTCAAGCACGGCAAGCGAGAGGGGAGCTCTACTGCACCGCATCGGCGATCTCGTTGCGCGGGAGGCGGAGCGTCTTGCAGCCACCGAGGTGCGCGACAATGGCAAGTTGATGGCGGAGATGCTGGCGCAACTGCGCTACATTCCCAACTGGTATTATTATTATGGTGGGCTGGCTGACAAGGTCCAGGGTGCGGTGATACCCCTCGATAAGAGGGGCTATCTCAACTATACGCGTTACGAGCCGCTTGGCGTGGTTGCTGTCATCACCCCCTGGAATTCGCCGCTTATGCTGACGACGTGGAAGCTCGCTCCGGCTCTGGCGGCGGGTAATTCCGTGGTCATTAAGCCTTCGGAATTCACATCCGCGTCGGTATTGGAGTTTGTCAAGCTTATCGAAGAGGCGGGCGCTCCCGCGGGCCTTGTCAATGTCGTCACCGGTTTCGGGAATGAAGTCGGCACGCCGCTTGTGGAACATCCTGATGTGGCCAAGGTGGCATTTACCGGTTCCGATGCTACCGGCAAAAGGATCTATGCCGCTGCGGCCCAGACCATGAAACACGTTACGATGGAACTGGGAGGCAAGTCGCCCAACATAATATTTGCCGATGCGGATATGGAAGAGGCGGTGAACGGAGCGATTTCCGGGATCTTCGCGGCCACCGGCCAGACCTGTCTTGCAGGATCACGACTGCTGGTCGAGGATTCTGTGCATGACGCATTCCTGGACCGGCTGATCGAAAAGGTGCGTACCGCCAGAATGGGCGATCCCGCCAACATGGACACGCAAGTCGGCCCCATTACCACACAGCCGCAATACGCCAAGGTGCTCAACTACATCGATATCGCCAAGAAAGAGGGAGYCACACTTGTTATTGGCGGAGAGCCAGGACGGCGACCCGAATGCGGCGACGGCTGGTTTGTCGAGCCAACCATTTTCAAGGACGTCGAAAATAGCATGCGCATCGCTCAGGAAGAGGTTTTCGGACCTGTCCTTTCGGTTATCCGTTTCAAGGACGAAAAGGATGCTGTGCGAATCGCCAACGAGACGATTTATGGTCTCGCTGCCGGTGTGTGGACCCGGGATATCGGCCGCGCGATTCGCATGACGGAGGCGCTGAAAGCTGGAACGGTCTGGGTGAATACCTATCGCGCCACAAGTTTTATGTCGCCGTTTGGCGGTTATCGCCAAAGCGGGATTGGACGGGAAAACGGCGCGGAGATGATCAAGGAATATCTGCAGATGAAGAGCGTTTGGATGAACTTCGATGCGCCCTCAGCCAACCCCTTCGTGCAAAGATAGAGCGGAGAATTTGAAGTTGTCGTGACGCATTCGGTTGTCCATAAGCGGAGGCTGATCGGCAAATCGGAAGCGATCCGAGGTCGAGACGGGCGACAAGGATGTTCGGGCATGGGAGATGCCTGAACCATCTCGTAGCGTCTTGAAGAGGAGATGCGGAGGGAAGCCGCACTAAAGATTGGGAGGAACCATGAAAATTCAGATCACCAAGGATTTCCTGAGTGGCGCGCTCTTCGGCGTCATAGGGCTCGGTACGATAATTCTCGCACAAAGCTATAAGCTCGGAAAGCCGGGAAACATGGGGCCGGGCTATTTCCCGATCATCCTCGGCGTGATCATGACGCTCATCGGCGTCACGATGCTCGTTCGATCAACGCTCAAGCCTGAAATGTCGGATCATGTCGCCAGCTGGGAGATCCGACCTCTCATCTTCATACTCGCTTCCGTGCTCCTGTTCAGCTTGCTCATCGATTCCGCCGGCCTCATTGTGGCGGTTATTGTGCTGGTCCTATCAAGCCGGCTGGGGGGCCGTGAAGGCAGCTTGCTCGAACTCGTTCTGATGGTCGTGGTTCTGACACTCATCGCAGTCGGCATCTTCGTCTATGGCCTGAATATCCCCTTGAAGTTGAGGCCCTGGTGATGGAACTCCTGCAACATCTTTCACTTGGCTTCAGCGTCGCCTTATCCCCGATGAACCTGCTCTATTGTTTCGCCGGCGTCCTTTTAGGTACGTTCATCGGCGTATTGCCGGGTGTGGGGCCTCTCGTAACCATCTCAGTGCTCTTGCCGCTGACTTACGGCTTGCCACCCGAAGGCGCGATGATCATGCTGGCCGGCATTTATTACGGTGCTGCCTATGGCGGCTCCACAACGGCTATTCTGGTTAATCTTCCTGGCGAATCCTCATCGGCGGTAACCTGCATCGATGGTTATCAAATGGCACGCCAAGGGCGTGCGGGACCGGCCCTTGCAATCGCAGCGATCGGGTCGGTCGTGGCAGGCTGCGTTGGGACTGTACTGATCGCGCTGATCGGGCCACCACTCGGTGAAGTAGCCCTGAAGTTCGGTGCGGCCGAATACTGCTCCCTGATGCTCATGGCACTCATTTCCGCCTCGGCACTTGTACGCGGCTCCCTGGTCAAGGGCATGGGCATGGCGTTTTGCGGTGCGATTTTCGGCTTGGCTGGCACGGATGTGAACTCCGGCATTGACCGGTTTACCTTCGGGATAAATGGTCTTGCAGAAGGGTTTGATTTCGTAGTGGTCGCGTCGGGGCTCTTCGCATTTTCGGAGATCGTCGCCAATCTGGGTGTTACCCAGCATCGGGAAGTCCTGCCCGGACAGGTCAAGAACCTTATGCCGTCGCGGGAAGACCTGAAAGCGTCTTGGAAGCCTATATTGCGGGGCACCGGCATCGGGGCCATTCTCGGCGTTCTGCCAGGAACCGGGCAAACCATAGCCTCCTTCGCGTCCTACGCGGTCGAAAGAAAGCTTGCAGTCGATCCCTCGCGTTTTGGCAAAGGTGCCATTGAAGGTGTGGCGGGGCCGGAGTCTGCCAACAATGCGGCTGCGCAAACGCATTTCATTCCAACTTTGACACTCGGAATTCCCAGCAGCGCGACAATGGCACTGCTACTGGGTGCGTTGATGATCCAGGGGATCACGCCCGGTCCCCAAGTAATGACGCAACACCCGCAATTGTTCTGGGGACTGGTCGCCAGCATGTGGATCGGCAATGTATTGCTGGTCATCCTCAATCTCCCGCTAGTCGGAGTATGGGTTACCCTGCTCAAGGTTCCATATCGCTGGCTCTACCCTCTTATTTTGGTTTTTTCCTGCATTGGCATCTACACGGTCAACATGAGTTCAACCGACGTGGCCTTTGCGGCGTTTTTCGGCCTGATCGGATATATCTTCCTTAAGCTGGATTGCGAACCGGCTCCGTTTATTCTGGGTTTTTTGCTCGGCCCCATGCTGGAGGAAAATTTCCGCCGCGCCATGCTGCAATCTCATGGCGACCTCAGTGTTTTCGTCACCGCGCCCCTCAGTGCGATCTTTCTCGCGGTTGCGTTTGGGTTGATGGTGATGATGATCTTTCCGATGATCCGCAAACGCAAGGATCAGGCCGTGACAGAAGGTTAGTAGTAATGCACCGCCGGATCCCTGCTGCTTTTATGCGCGGCGGTACGAGCAAGGGGTTATTCTTCAAGCCGGAAGACCTGCCGGTTGACCCGGAAGTGCGCGACCGCGTTTTGTTGCGGGTATTCGGCAGTCCGGACCCTTATGGCCGACAGATGGATGGCATGGGCGGTGGCTATTCCAGTACTAGCAAGACCGCGCTCATTTCGCGTTCAAATCGTCCTGACTGCGATGTCGACTATCTGTTTGGCCAGGTCGCGGTCGACAGGGCCTTTATCGACTGGTCGGGTGGATGCGACAATCTTATCGGCGCGGTCGGACCGTTTGCCGTTGAAGAGGGACTAGTGGAAGCGCCTGCGAACGGATTTTCTCGCGTTCGGATCTGGCAGGTCAATCTCGCRCAAAGAATCATCGCGGACGTGCCCATGCGTCGTGGTCAAGTGGAAGAAAATGGCGGGTTTCTGCTCGATGGAGTGATTTTTCCCGGTGCGGAGATCCGTATTGAGTATCAGCGAGAGGCAGAGAGCCCCGGCTTGTTCCCGACGGGAAATGTTGCCGAACGGCTGCAAGTGGTCGGACTGGGAACCTTGGAAGCCACGCTGATCAATGCCGGGATGCCGACTGTCATCGTTGACGCGGCGACGCTCGGACTGGCAGGGACGGAATTGCCTGAGGCGCTCAACAGTAATTCCGTCCTGTTTGAGCGCGTCGAATCGATCCGTTCGGCCGGGGCCGTGGCTATGGGCCTCTCGGCCACGCTCGAAGAGGCCACCAGGCAACGCCCGCATTCGCCGAAGCTKGCCTTCGTTTCGCCTTCGGTAGACTACATTACAGCGAGCGGCGTCAAGATCGAAGCGGGGGCGATTGATCTTGTAGCCCGGGTCTTTTCGATGGGAAAATTACACCATGCCATCACCGGCACGGGAGCGATCGCAATTGCCACCGCCCTCAAAGTTCCAGGGACAGTTGCAAACCGCCTGGCCGAGAGCAGAAACAAAACTGCCACACTTGGGCATGCTTCCGGCTTGTTGAACGTAGGTGTCGAGATTTCCGAAAGGAATGGCGAGTGGCTCCTAGGGCGAATCGTGATGAGCCGTACGGCCCGGCGGTTGATGGAAGGCTGGGTACGCATCCCGCTTGAGGTGTGGCCGAGCGACGCGGGATAGGCCTATGGCAACTGTCACGCAAGATTTAGCGCGATATCCGCCAATACCCTGTTTTCTCGCATTATTTACATGCAACCTGCGCGGACAGCGACATAGAATGGTTTGTCACCAATGAGTCAGGATACGTCATGGTCCATCTTCGCCAACTTCGTTATGTCATTGAGGTCAACAGGCAGGGCAATCATATATCCGCTGCCGCCGACGCATTGCATACCTCCCAACCGGGCATGAGTAAACAAATCCAGGAGTTGGAGCTGGAACTGGGATTTTCGATTTTCCAGCGAAGTCGGAACCGTGTGACCGGTTTGACCGATCCTGGTCGGGAAGTAGTGGAGATTGCCCAGCGAATACTCAATGAGGTGCAGAGCCTCAAAAGCATTCGCGAGGATTACGGTGCCCAGGAAGAGGGGACACTCACTATCGCTACCACGCATACTCATGCCCGCTATATCCTGCCCCGTGTCATCAAGAGCTTCGTGCAGCGTCATCCCAAGGTCCGTATTGCTCTGTTACAGGGCAATCCTACGGAAATTTGCGAGGCGGTTGAGGCTGGAAAGGCCGATCTGGCGGTGGGAACAGAAACATTGCGGCCGTTTCCACGCTTGCTGCGTCTCCCTTGCTACCAGATTACCCGCAGCCTGATTGCAAGGAAGGGGCACCCTATTTTGCGTGTCAAGAATCTCACGCTCGAAACGATCGCAAAATATCCGATGATCGCCCATGATCCGCATCGAAGCGGTCGATGGAAGATCGTTGACGCTTTCGAAAAACGTGGCATTACGCCGACCATTCTTTTTGATGCCGTTGATGCCGACGTGGGCAAGACTTATGTAGAACTGGGTTTGGGTATCGCCGTGATGGCGACCGACGCCGTCAATCTGCGCCAAGACAGGGATTTACGCTCTCGCGATGTGGGACATTTGTTCGAGGCAAGCACCAGCTACGTTACCC
>NZ_JBFUMG010000233.1:0-6721 GCF_054049495.1 Phyllobacterium sp. P5_D12
GGACGAAATAATCAATAGGTTCAAACCCGAAGCTTGCTCCACTGCGTGGTTTCGTTGAATTGCCATCCGGCGAAATCAGGCCGCAGCTCTCTGACTGGGGCAGCGCTTTTGTGCTCCAGAAGAACGTCGAGCAGCATCGCGGCATCTTCGCGCTTGATATTGCGGATATGCGGTTTCAATCTTTCGGCCGCGCGGTCGATCTCGGGCGAGACGACCTCGAATACCCGCCGCCAGGTCCGTTCTTTGAAAAACACAGAATCGGCGCGCGCGCGAATCAGAGTGTATTCCCCGGCATCGATTGTTCCGGCGGYGAGCGCGGCAGCGAGCGTTGCGTCGATGGTCACCATGGCTTCACTGAAGGCGACATAGCCGAATTCGGCCGGCGCGTGAACCTGCGCGACGGCGGCATCGTCTTCCAGACCGCCAAAGGCATAGCGCTCGAACACGTCGCCGATGCCGATCATCCCAAACGGATGGCACTCGGCAGCGCGCAAGGCGCCCATGCTGGCCGCGCCGTAAACAGTGGCTCCGAGCGACAGCGCGTAGAGAATTTCCTTATGCCAGACCGCGGCAACGTCTTCGAACCGCCCGTCGACCAATGCGATGACGCGGAAGCCTTGATCTACCGCATGGGTGATGTCACCGCATTTGGCCGGGCCGCGGCAGGTCAACCCATATTCCGGCAGAACGCGGTCTTCACCACCTCGCACAGGCACAAATTCGGTGCCGGAGAGGCTTGGGCCCGCAAACAGGATCTTCATCGCGCCCTCCTATTGCCGAAGCATGGCGTTGAGCGCACGCCCGCCAAAACGATGCTTGCGGATACCAGCCGGACTTTCCAGCTCGTTGACCAAAACACGGCAGACTGACATCCCGTAGTCCTCGCCGCCCATTGGAACGACTACGACGCCGCCGATACCGCGCCGGCGCAAGGGTTCGAGATAGGTTTCGAGGCTGGCGCGGTCCGCAGGTTCTGGCTCGTCAAACCGCCAATGATCGGCCGGTTCGGCGTGGATGTAGACGCCGAGATCCGGCGCAAGGCGCTGCGCATATTCGGAGGGGTCAAAATCATCGCGCGCGCCGGAAATATTGGTGATTCGCGTCTGTGCTGCCTCGGTTATAGCCCGCATCGCCGCAACGCGCGGCGATAGATGGCAGCCGTAACCGGCGGCGAGATCGAAATGCAGATATGTGCCATGCTGTGTCGCCGGGCTGATCGTCGCCATGAACACGGGCAGGCCGATGTCCGACGTCACGTTGAACAGCCGCAAAACAAAGTTTGCCGCAGCGATCCGTTCGGCCAGCCAGTCAATGCCGCTATCGTCGAAAACTGCCGGATCGACGCAATGCGCCTGCACACCAGCGTCACGTTGAAAGCGCCACAACTCGGTCGCATCGCGTTCGACACGCTCGCACAATCCGTGAATGACCGCTTCCAGCAGGCAATTGCCCGAGGCAAGGCCATCGGTCGACTGGCAATAATGCCAGGATTGCCGTGCCGAGGTGAAATCGAGCGAGACGAGTTCGCGGGGCACAAAAACCGGCTTCTGTTTCAAAAGATCGAAGCCTTCGAGCCAATAATCGTTTTCATCGGCCCCGGCCTCGTCCGCGCCACGCATCAACAGCACGCGCCCGTCAAAAACATCGTGACCGGCGTCACGTAGCTCGCGGCGGCTGGCGGCAAAGGAAGCCAATGGAATATCTTCGGCAATGGCGATTTCGGCGGCCTCCATCACAGCGGAAGCGCGGGCATGGGCGGCGCYGATGCCTTTGCCCTGGCTGACAGCCAATGTCCGGCTGTTGGGGCGCACGGCCATCCACACGGGAATGCCGATCCGGTCGAGGCCGGTCACCTCGGCCATCCGGACGATGCCCAAACGAGGAAAGTGCGGCCGCAACCGGCTAACGGTTTCGTCCGCATCGATCAGTCTTGTCGATGACAATTCTCCCGGGCGGAAAGCAGAACGAAGGTTCGCTTCGTCTGCCGCCAGCCGGTCGAGAACCGGAATCTCGGCCAATGGTTTCATTGCCACTCCATCAGGCCGCAAAGCACGCATTTATTGCAAACTATCCAAATGCTGGATAACGCGCTTGCAACTGTGTTTAGTTTATTGCCGCGGGCCCAGCGGAATGCGCCCGTTCCGACGGATTGCTGCGGTACCCACTGGCCACAACCGGACCAGCGGAATGCGCACGCTCCGATGGATTGCTACGATACGCGCTGTCCACAACCGGACCGGCGGAATGCGCACGCTCCGACGGATTGCTGCGGTACACGCTGTCCACAACCGGACCGGCAGAATGCGCACGCTCCGATGGATCGCTGCGATACCCAGTGGCCACAACCGGACCGGCAGAATGCGCGCGCTCCGACGGATTGCTGCGATACCCAGTGGCCACAACCGGACTGCTCGAGTGAGCACGATCAGATGTTTCATCCCGTGCGTTCACTGTTAAGAAGATCTCTGCTTCTTTCGATGCAGGACCAAAGAAATGCGCGCGGTCCGACGGATCATTCCGCCTGCCCGCCGTCATCACCATACCGCTAGAATGAGCGCGGCCAGTAGCGTCACTCCGGCTTGCATCGGCAGCAATGATATTTCCGGGTCGATTGGCAATCGAATCAATGAATTCACTGCCAGCCAGTCCGGAAGAGGCGATTAAATCACGATCGAGAGGCTCGATCGTTTGAGTTTCAGAGTCAACGAGCCAGAGCGCGTTCGTCTCTGGATCATTCAAGATGTAAAAAGTTGCCATGCGAATAACCTTTCTATGAAGGAGAGCCCACATGGCGAACGTATGACGATTTTATTTTAGATCAAGAAGAAGTATGAAAACGACCCCTTTTTCTCAAAATTTAACTTACTTTTTAACTGGGGCTGGATCAACAATATGCGATTTCGTTGCGCTATCGGATCTATTATTGGTCGCAATCGCAACATCCACACCTTTTATGGTCGTTATTCCTTGCTTTCTTGCGGTCTCAATGACCTTGACCAAACCAGCGTCGCCGGCTCCCGCCGCCGGCACAACTGTTCCATTTTCCACGTCAACCAGCCAAAGCTCAGCCTGCCCGGCTTCGCCGAGGATAAAATATTTCGCCATAGTATGGTCCCTTTACTTGAAGTTCGAATGTTGCTGATTATTGAAAACCTGCTTCCCGGAGCGAGTCTTCGTATTTCTGACGCTGTTCCGGAACTCTCAGGCACATGCCCTTGATCCAGTCATCAATTCTAAAGTTTGGATTGTCCTCTAGTGCTTGATCTCTGCATTCGAACGCTTTCTCTTTTTCGCCAAGCATGGCCCAGCAGGCTGCCATAGGACGCGCAGCAACGCGCGGGTTCTGCATGCGCTGTATAAAGTCGATGGCCTCAGAGTACCTGTCGAGGTCGTGAAGCGTGCCCGCGCCTACCCAATAATAGTAGTCAGGGGCCAACGGGTTCAAAGCGATGGCCTGCTCAATCTTCTCAAATGACAGCTCGAGATAGCCGTAGTGGTTGAGTGCGTCAGCATAGTCGGCCAAGAGATCGGCGTGCTGCGGATTAATGGACTCGCCCTGGTCGAAATATTCGAGACTGTCGTCGAATTTACCAAGRTACATGCTGATGGTGCCAAGTTCGCGCAAAGGCCGTTCATCATCCGGGTCGGCTGGTGCGGCCCGCTTGGCGATCTGCTCACCCTCAAGCAGGATATCCTTCTCGCTTCGAGCACGCATCAACCATTCCTTCTGCATCGTTCGCGCGATGCCACTTAAAGCCGGCACGAAATCTGGCGAAGCCGTCAGGGCATTCTTGAAGGCCTGGCGCGATTGATGCAATTTGGGGAGGTCGAACTTGTCTATTTCCTTCTTGCCTATGAGATACCAGTAGTAAGCATTCGGGTCCTGGTAAAGCTTGTTGTAGCGGTCGAGTTCGGACTTCTCGATGACAGAAACAACGGAGAGTATGATGCGGATCGACAGCTGGCGGTATTGCTGCTCGGGCAGGACATAATCGAACTTCTGCTTTTCGGCCCAGACGATTTCCTGCGTAGCAACATCGACCAATTTTACCGACAGGAAACAGAAACCATCGCGGCGCACGATCTTGCTGTCGACGGCATAGTTGACTCCGAATTGCGCATTCAGCCCTTCGAAACTGTCAATGGGAGATTCGGAGACGACCCTCTTCGATGTATAGGGCGCAACAACCGACAGCGTACGCAGACGGCAAAGCCCGATGGTAATATCGTCTACGAGCGAGGCTGCAAGCTGCTCCATCGGATCCGCTGCATTGTGCGGCATATAAAGGACCATGACTCGCGGCAGGCCAGCCCTTTTGTTCYGCTCAAGCTGGGTTGTCGCCAGGATTGATTGCGGGGTCTGGATTTCCACGCCATTGGCAACGAGCGGAGGAGCCGGCTGCGGCAGGATAAGGGCCCGCGTCGTCGCCGGTGAAAGCTTGGGTAGCAGTTTCTGGTAAAGCTCGATCGTCTCTTCTTCCGGATCGACATCGAGGTCGTCACGGAGCTTCTTGGCGCATTCGCGGAATGTGCGTTCGACCTTCGCGATCAAACCAAGTTGCGATGCGGTCTGCATCAAAGTGCGATAGCCGACCTCCTGATAGGGATCGATCTCGATCAGCTTGCGGGCGCATTGACGCTTTTCATCGATGCTGACCCCAACCGGCTGGTTGACCATCCTCAAGAGTGTCGTGATCAGATCATCACGCAGCTTGACGCGCTGGACATCCAGCCATTCATCGAAATCGGAGTTCTGCGGCTCGTTATGGGCGAGCAGGTCGCCGGTATAAAGGCCGGCAAGGCTAAGGACAGACTCTATGTCGCCCAACTGCGCAAACTCCAGATATTCAAGGAGATCGATGCTGAGCAGTTCTGCCCTCACCTGCGACAGATTAAGATAGACATATGTGGCGTCGCCCTGAACAAGATTGAGGCCGTACTGTTCCTGAAATTTGCGGATGCGCGCCAGGCTCTGGCGCAAATTCATGGAAGCATGGGCCTGATCCGTATCGGACCAGAAAACTTGAGCAAGCTTTCCACGGGAAACAGAATGGTTGGGACTCTCGAGAAGCAAATAGACGATTATGCGAAGAAAATTCGCAGGTACGCGCGGGACGAGTTGCCCGCCCAGACTAACAGTTGCCTCTCCAAAAACCGCCAGCTTCATTCCGCCTAAACCCCGGATTTTATTTGATTTTCTGAATACGTAACCCTGTCAATCGATAAATGCCATTCTGTCTTGCCATTAACTCTACTATAGCTTCAAATAGTTCACTAGAGGGAGTATTAGCATAAAGTCTAATAACTATGGATTAAGGCATTCCCCATGGCAAGCGCAATCGCTGGATAAAACGCCGAAATTCGAGACTTTGCAGTCAATTTCGTTCCTCACCGCGGCCCTTATTGCGGTCTTTTTAAAGAGAACCAATTAGTAAATAATAAATTCGATTGAGTCACCAAAATACTACAGATCGCAATATTCAAAAAGCTATACACAAGAGAAATTCAAGTGGAGAAATATAAGAGAATGGAAGCACTGTCATGCAATAGTCATGATGGCCGCTGATCCATTTCCAATGGGGTTTTAGAACGCGCGCTTGATTTCGAATATGGCCTTGGCGATCGCGATGTCGGCTTCCGAACCAGCGCTCTCAGCTGTCGCCTGGACCAGTTGTTCGCCAAGTTCGGACAAAGCGAGGGAAACCTCATACCTGTCCCAACCGGCGGTCAACGCGTCATCCACCAGTTCCTCGAATGCTGCCCGGAGGGCGTTCATGCATTCGTTGGTTCTGTTCGATTGATCATCGAATCTATGTGGCTGTAATAGCGTCATGCCATGATCTTACATCTGGTATGAGACCCGACAAGCCGCCAATTTGAGGTAGAAGGCCTGCATTAGAGGTAGTTGGACTGACCCTTCGGTCAGTGCACAACCGTTGTGTCGAAGGGTTTCATTCCATGATGGTTCATGCTGTTGCGATAAATCGCCGTCGCTTGTGTGCGGTTATGCGCCCGCAACTTGCGGATCAGATTATGCACATGAACCTTGACCGTATGGATCGAGAGCGTCAGGCGATCTGCAATGATCTTGTTCTGCAGGCCTTCCGATAAAAGCTGCAGAATCTCGTGTTCCCGCAATGTCAGCGTTTTGACGGGCCATGCCCGGTTGGAAGCGTTGTCTGACTGAGTATAGAGCTGCGGTACCTTACCAGGAACGTTGGGTGACTTTTCCATCGAACGGATGATGGTGGAGGGATAATAATCGCCCCCGTTAAGCAATAGCCAGACGACCGCGAGCCAAACATCAAGTTTCAAGCTGAAGGGCAGAAGGCCCTGGATTGTCTTGCTGTCAAAAAGACCGGCGAGTTCCTGCGTGGAACGGCTGTTCTCATCGATCATCAGCGTAACCGATGCATTCGGGAAGCGCATCTTGCAGCGCGCAATGCAGTCGACCACGTCGGAAGCAAAGTCGGCGTGAAGCAGCACGAGGCCTACATTGGGATCGGGTGTGCCCGTGTCCCCAACGTTATTCGAGAGGCTGACCTGAATATCAGGAAAGGTTCTTTCGAGAGATTGCATCAACCCCTGGAAAACAACTCCGGCCTCGGCATGAATAAATATGCCGCCACGGAATTTCGTTCCGCCGTCAACCGGGGATCCTTGCTGAATAAGGTCAGTTCCCATACGCGCAACTGTTACACTCATGTTCATACCCTACGCC
>NZ_JBFUMG010000234.1:0-6697 GCF_054049495.1 Phyllobacterium sp. P5_D12
GCATCTGCCTGTTCGGTTTGGGTGAGTTTGGTTCCGGCGGCAGTCAAAGCAGCGGTCTTTTGGCCGATCTCTGCGTTGAGCCCATCGAGCTTCGCCTGTGCCGCGGCAGTCTCGGCATCGAAAGTACTCGTAGCTGTTGTGGAGGAATCGGAAGAATCGGAACCATTGCAGGCGCTAAGGCCGAGCGCTGCGAAAAGCAGCAAAAAGCGAAAATTCATAAGTGCAAAATCCTGATTACAATTGCTTACAACCCTTTCAAAATTTGCTGCGCTGCACAATTCGCCTAAAGTTTAATCAGACAAGAAAAATGCTCTTACTCGTTGCATTTCATGAAGTGCACACAGTTGTTGATGACCAATGATCTCGAAAAGCTGCTGGACTTGTGAGCAGGAACCCTGTCAAAACGCCACACTATTGCAATGCCGGACACAATGCCTTGATCGACCTGCCTGCCCTTCCTGTCACAGAGATCCTGCCGGCGCTCGACGTTGCGCTGACCAATGGCAATGCTGGCGTCCTTGTCGCTCCGCCCGGTGCCGGCAAGACCACCCTCGTTCCGCTGCACTGGCTCGGTGCATCGTGGCGCAAGGATCGCACGATCATCCTCCTCGAACCACGCCGCCTTGCCGCGCGCGCCGCCGCCAGCCGCATGGCAAGCCTGCTCGGCGAGGAAGTCGGCGCAACCGTCGGCTATCGTATGCGGCTTGAAAACAAGGTCTCGGCGAAAACGCGCATCCTCGTTGTCACCGAAGGCGTTTTCGCCCGAATGATCCTCGACGATCCCGACCTGAAAGACATCGCTGCCGTACTCTTCGATGAATTTCACGAACGCAGCCTCGACGCAGATTTTGGCCTTGCGCTGGCGCTCGATGTGCAGGCGGCCTTGCGACCTGACTTGAAGCTTCTTGTCATGTCGGCAACGCTCGATGGCGCCCGGGTCGCACGTCTGCTCAATGACGCGCCGGTGCTGGAAAGCAAGGGCCGCTCATTCCCCATCGATATCCGATATCGGGAACGCAAACCGGACGAGCGGATCGAGGACGCCATGGCCAAGGCCATTCGCGATACGCTCGCCGACGAGACCGGCAGCGTCCTCGCTTTCCTGCCAGGCCAGCGCGAGATCGAGCGCACCGCCGAGGCGCTGCAAGGCCGCGTGCCCGCCGACGTCATGATCGTGCCGCTTTACGGTGCACTCGAAGGCCGCGATCAGGACGCTGCAATCAAGCCGCCACCTCCCGGCAAACGCAAGGTGGTGCTTGCCACCTCCATCGCCGAAACCTCGATCACCATCGATGGTGTGCGCGTTGTCATCGACAGCGGCTTGGCGCGACTGCCGAAATTCGAACCCGCCACCGGATTGACTCGTCTGGAAACCGTGCGTGCTTCCCGTGCGGCAGTCGATCAGCGAGCCGGGCGCGCCGGGCGAACGGAGCCCGGCATCGCACTGCGCCTCTGGCGAGCCGAACAGACGGCGGCGCTGGAAGCCTTCGCCCCGCCGGAAATCCTCGAAGCGGATTTGACCGGCCTCGTGCTCGATTGTGCCGCCTGGGGTGTTGCCGATCCGGCGAGCCTTGCCTTTCTCGACGCGCCTCCCGTCCCTGCCATCAAGGAGGCCAAGGCGCTGCTGGGAAATCTCGGAGCGCTGGAGAGCAATCGCGTCACGCCCATGGGTAACGAAATGCGGAAGTTGGCTTTGCCTGCGCGCCTTGCCCATATGGTGCTGACTGCACGCGTACGGGGGCAGGCATACCGGGCGGCGGAACTTGCTGTCGTCCTCACGGAACGCGGCCTCGGCGGCAATGATATTGATCTTGACGTTCGCCTCTCGCGCTTCCAGCGCGAACGCGGCGATCGTGCAACACGGGCGCGCGGGCTGGCAAAGCGATTAGCGGGAAATGGCGGCGCTGCAGCAGATCCCGACAGTGTCGGCCGCCTGCTCATCGGCGCCTATCCCGACCGGATCGCCAAGGCGCGCGGCAATGGCCAATTCACCCTCGCGAACGGGCGCGGCGGCGAGGTCGATCCAGCCACTTCGCTTGCGAAGTCGCCATGGCTCGTCGTTGCCGATCTCGCCGGGCGAGCGGGGCGTGCGCGCATCCTTGCCGCTGCGGAAGTAACCGAAGCGGAAATCCGCGATGCGCTCGCAACAGGCATCGTCAGCGGCCGGCAGGTGACCTACGATCCCACGCGAAATGCCCTGCGGGCACGCGATGGCACCCGTATCGGCGCCATCGCATTGTCCGAAAAGACGCTACCAGCGCCCACAGGCGAGGAGGCTGACCTTGGCGTCATCGCCGCCCTCCGCGCGCATGGTCTCGACATTCTGCCATGGTCGAAGGAAGCGACGATCCTGCGCCGCCGGCTCGCCTGGCTGCATCAGGGGCTCGGTTCGCCCTGGCCAGCCATGGATGACGATGCTCTCCTCGCGTCGCTGGATGACTGGCTGTTGCCCTTCCTCAAGGGTTCGGCACATTTGAGCCAGATCCCCGGCCACGTGCTGATCGAGGGGTTGCGCTCAGCTGTTCCCTATGATCTCCAACGCAAGATCGACACTCTCGCGCCGACCCATTTCGAAGTGCCAACCGGCTCGAACATCCCGATCCGCTACGACGAAGGGGAACCGGTGCTGAGCGTGCGCGTACAGGAGCTCTTCGGTCTCGGAACGCACCCCGCCATTGCGGGTGGCACCATCCCTCTCCTGCTTGAACTCCTGTCGCCCGCACATCGCCCGATCCAGATTACACGCGATCTTCCCGGCTTCTGGAAAGGCTCTTGGGCGGATGTACGCAGCGACATGCGCGGCCGCTATCCAAGACACGTCTGGCCGGAGGATCCTGCCAATGCATCGCCGACCGCCAGGGCAAAACCTCGGGGGACTTGAAAGCCGCAGCCTTGACCCTCCCCCTTGTGGAGAGGGAGGCTGCGCAGCAGCAGGGAGGGGCCTTTTTAGAAAAGAACCCCTCCCCGTCGCTTCGCTCCGCTCCCTCCCCACAAGGGGGAGGGTAAGGCGGCAGCGCTGCTGCCTCCCCAAAAACTCCACAATTCCCTTTGCACTCCGTTTGTTCTAAAGCTCCCGCATGGTTCAGGATTTCGGCATACGCTCATCATATCTGTCGCGCCGTTTGCGGCTGACGACGCTCATTCGCCTGCGCTGGCTTGCCGTTGCCGGGCAGAGCATCGCGGTGCTTTTCGTCGCGCTCTACCTCAAATTCCCCTTCCCGGTCAGCATCTGTTTCGCGATGATCGCCTGTTCGGCGTGGCTGAACCTCCTGATGTCATTCCGCTATCCGATCAACCACCGGCTCGAGCCGCGCGCGGCGGTCACTGTCCTCGCCTTCGATATCCTGCAGGTGGCGGGTCTCCTTTATATGACCGGCGGACTGCAGAACCCCTTCGCGGTGCTGATGATCGTCCCGGTGATCATTTCCGCCACCTCGCTGCCAGCCTATTCGACCATAGCGCTCGGCCTTCTCGTCACCATCTGCGCCACGGTGCTTGCCAACGTCTACCTGCCGCTGCCCTGGTATGAGGGCCAGAGCATGCAGCTTCCCTTCGTGCTCATTGCCGGCGTCTGGTGTTCGGTGGTCTCCGCCCTCGCCTTCACCGCCGTCTATGCCTATCGCGTCGCAGAAGAGGCGCGCCTCCTCGCCGATGCGCTGACAGCAACGGAGTTGATTCTGCAGCGCGAGCAGCATCTCTCCGCGCTGGATGGGCTTGCTGCCGCCGCCGCGCATGAGCTCGGCACCCCGCTTGCGACGATTGCCCTCGTCGCCAAGGAAATGGAGCGAAGTCTCAAACAGGACGACCGTTTTGCCGAAGACATCGAGCTTCTGCGTTCGCAGACCGACCGCTGCCGCGAGATTCTGAAGCGGCTGACCAGCCTGTCCTCGACCAGCGAAGAACACATGTCGCGGTTGAAGATCTCCTCGCTCATCGAGGAAGTCATCGAGCCCAACCGCAATTTCGGTATCAATATCGTGGTGAAGAAGCTGAGGGGCGAAGGTGTCGAACCGATCATCCGGCGTAATCCTGGCATCATCTACGGGCTGGGCAATCTGGTCGAGAACGCGATTGATTTTGCCAGGGCGACAATCGAGGTGAGCTGGGGCTGGACCGACAGGACGGTGGAGATCATCGTCAGCGACGATGGCCAAGGTTTTGCCGCCGAGATTCTCGACCGGATCGGCGAACCCTACACCACCGGCCGCGACCGCGAAATCAATGAACATGGCGGCGGRCTCGGGCTCGGCCTGTTCATCGCCAAGACGCTTTTGGAGCGTTCTGGCGCGACGATTACCTTCCGCAATCGCAACGATCCGGGCCAGGGTGCGGAGGTCATCGTGAGCTGGCCGCGCAATCAACTCGCTGCCGATTGATAATCTTTGACTTTTTGTTCATTGCGAACCATTAACAACGAATAATATGAAAAAAAGAGCAGGAAACCCTGATGGAAAACACGGATCAGGACGATATTGCAGCCATAGGCGGCGATCCGACACTTCTTCTTGTCGATGATGACAAGCCCTTTTTGCAGCGTCTTGCACGCGCCATGGAAACGCGAGGCTTCACCGTCGCCATCGCCGATTCGGTCGAGGCCGGACTTGCTAGCGTCAAGACCCACGCCCCGGCCTATGCGGTGGTCGACATGCGGCTCGGCGATGGCAACGGTCTCGACATTATCGAGGCTATCCGCGCCCGGCGCGAAGACACGCGTGCCGTTATCCTGACCGGCTATGGCAACATCGCGACGGCGGTCAATGCGGTCAAACTCGGCGCCATCGATTACCTGTCGAAGCCAGCCGATGCTGATGAAGTCTTTGCGGCATTGACGCGGCGTTCCGGCGAAAAGGTCGCTCCGCCAGAGAATCCGATGTCGGCCGACCGGGTTCGCTGGGAACATATTCAGCGCGTCTACGAGATGTGCGATCGCAATGTTTCCGAAACGGCCCGCAGGCTCAACATGCACCGCCGCACCTTGCAGCGTATTCTGGCCAAACGAGCTCCGCGTTAGCCTACTCTACGTCTGTTTCAGGCAAGTCTATCCCCGACAGTTCGGCCAAAGTCATGCGCGCCGCGCTGACGCGGGCAAACCGCAGCGTCATGGCCTTGCGGGTTGCGCTTGCAAGCTTGTGCTCGGGCGCATCGCGGATGATTTCGGCGCCGTAGCCGTCCGAAAGAATGAACCCGCAATCCAATGGAAAAATGTCCGCGGGAACACCCGGATGCGTAGCAAAGAACAACCGGTCGCAATGCTCGCGATAGATCGGCCATTTGCGATCCACCCTCCAGTCCTCGATCGACGATTTGATCTCGACGATCCAGATTTCTCCGCTGCGTGTCAATGCCACAAGGTCGGCGCGCCGACCGGACGCCAAAGGCAATTCCGGCATCACCGCAAGCCCGAGTTCGAGAAAAAGCCGCTGCACACCGCGGCGTACCAGCATGGCGTTTTCCGATTGCCGCCCATCGATGAGCGGGCTTGTCTGACCCAGGCTGACTAGAGGCATGATCCGCAGAATATCGGCAAATTTGCAACCATGGCAAAAAAACTACACCGCCCGGTTGAGGATTGACAGGTTAACGAAAAACTTCGCTTTACGGTTAATCAGCCATTAACAATAATGGCGCTAGAGAGGCAACACAAGAAAACGTACATAGATTCGCTTTAACATTGGGGTGACCATGCAACTCAAGACTATCGTCCTCGCAGTTGGGCTGATGGCTACAACTGCCTTGACCGGCTGTTCTACGATCGGTTTCAGCTATTCCACCGCCTCCTACAATTCCGTCGTCGATGCCGGCTACGTGATTCCCGCTGTTCCCCGCTCCAAGATCCCGCCGCAGTATCTGCGCCAGGAAGTCAACTATGATGGCAGCGAAGCTCCGGGGACGATCATCGTCGATACGGGTACGAAATATCTCTATTATGTGCTCGGCGGTGGTAAGGCGATGCGCTACGGCATCGGCGTCGGCAAGCAGGGTTTCGAATGGCACGGTACCGCGCGCGTCGCGATGAAGCGCGAATGGCCAACATGGACACCGCCGCGTGAGATGATCCAGCGCCAGCCCAAGCTTGCGGAATTCCGCGACGGCATGGACCCCGGCATCACCAACCCGCTCGGCGCCCGTGCGCTTTACCTGTTCAACAAGGGTGGCGACACCGGCTACCGCCTGCACGGCACACCGGAATGGTGGTCGATCGGCAAGGCCATGTCTTCCGGTTGCATTCGCCTGATGAACCAGGACATCATGGACCTTTATAACCGCGCAGAAGTCGGCGCCAAGGTCATCGTCAGATAAGTTGCTGGCTCAGCAACAAGTCGAATAGGCCGCTTTCGAGCGGCCTTTATTCGTTCCAGGGGTTGAAGATGGAAACTCCGGTGGATTGAAAGTCGGCCACATTGCGGGTGACGAGAGTCATACCGTGAACAATTGCAGTTGCCGCAATAAATGAATCCCGTTCCGCTTGGGGATTTGGAACATGCAAATGCGCACAACATTGTGCAACAGCACTATCTACCGCAAGAATTCGTTCTCTGAATTCAATGAGAACCCAACCGTTCAGCCAAGCGCGTAAGACCAGGCCCTGCTTTGCATCTCTGCGCTCCATCAGCAGAGTACCTAATTCGAGCTCGAAGACGGTGATCGAGGACAGAAAAAAATCGTTAAAATTATTCGCAGCCGCCCAAGCCAATAC
>NZ_JBFUMG010000235.1:0-6604 GCF_054049495.1 Phyllobacterium sp. P5_D12
AGATAGTGCATCGGGAAGAAGATCAGATAGGCGCCGAGGAACGTCACCCAGAAGTGAATCCGCCCCATGGTTTCATCCAGCATTCGCCCGGTGATCTTTGGATACCAATGGTAGATCGCGCCGAAGATCACCATGATTGGCGCAACGCCCATCACCATGTGAAAATGCGCAACGACGAACATCGTATCCGACAGCGGAACGTCCACGACGACATTGCCGAGAAACAGTCCCGTCAATCCGCCATTGACGAATGTAACGATAAAGCCGAGCGCGAACAGCATCGGTATCGTCAGGTGGATATCGCCGCGCCATAGAGTGAGCACCCAGTTGTAGACCTTGATGGCGGTAGGAACCGCGATGATCAAGGTTGTCGTGGCGAAGAAGAACCCGAAGTTGGGATTCATGCCGCTGACATACATGTGGTGTGCCCAGACAACGAAGCTCAGTGCACCGATGATCACGATCGCCCAGACCATCATTCGGTACCCGAAGATATTCTTGCGGGCATGAACACTGATGAGGTCCGAAACGATACCAAAGGCAGGCAAGGCGACGATGTAGACYTCSGGRTGGCCGAAGAACCAGAACAGRTGCTGGAAMAGSAKCGGACTGCCGCCGCCATGTTGCAGCTGCGTGCCCATCTCGACGATTGCGGGCATGAAGAAGCTCGTGCCGAGGACGCGGTCGAACAGCATCATGACGGAGGCGACGAAGAGGGCAGGGAAGGCGAGCAGCGCCATGACCGTCGCGGTGAAAATACCCCAGATCGTCAAGGGCATGCGCATCAATGTCATACCGCGCGCGCGCCCTTGCAGGACTGTGACGACATAGTTCAGTCCGCCCATTGTGAAGCCGATAATGAACAGGATCAGCGAACTCAGCATCAGGATGATGCCCCAATCCTGCCCGCCCGGCGTCCCAGAAAGGATCGCTTGTGGTGGATAAAGCGTCCAGCCGGCGCCCGTTGGGCCGCCGGGTGCGAAGAAGCCCGCGACAAGAACAAGCACGGCAAGAAGGTAAATCCAGTAGCTCAGCATATTTGCGTACGGGAACACCATGTCCCGTGCTCCGAGCATCAGCGGGATCAGGTAATTTCCGAAACCACCCAGGAAGAGCGCAGTCAGGAGATAAATCACCATGATCATGCCGTGCATGGTGATGAACTGGTAGTAGCGGTCGGCATCGATGAAGGTGAAAACGCCGGGGAAAGCAAGTTGCAGCCGCATCAGCCAGGATAGGACCAGCGCAACGAGGCCAATCGAAATGGCTGTCAACGAATACTGGATGGCGATGACTTTGGCGTCCTGGCTGAAGACGTAGGTCGTCCACCAGCTATGCGGGTGATAAAGCTCCACATCTTCGACTTCCGCTGCCGGAATGGGGTCGTTGATGCTGGATGGAATATTGACCATCTATTGCCCTCCCTGTGTTCGCTCTTTCTCCCGAAGAGCGGTGCCGTTTTCACTGTGCCGTCTGTGGTTCTCCGGATGCTGCCATCATCTGTGTGAATGTCTGCTGTTGCTKCAGCCAGGTTTGGTAGTCGGCCTCGTTGTCGACCACCACCGTTCCACGCATTTGCGGGTGCCCGACGCCACAAAGCTCGGCACAAAGGACTTCGAACGTGCCTGTTCGCGTCGGAGTAATCCAGAAATAGGTGACCATGCCTGGCACCATGTCCATTTTTGCCCGGAATTCCGGCACGTAGAAATCATGCAGGACATCGATCGAGCGCAGCACCATCTTTACAGGCTTTCCTATCGGAAGATGCAGTTCGCCGCCCTGAATGATGATGTCGTCGAGCCCCGCGCTGTCGTTCTTGTTCACGCCGAGCGGATTTTCCGCAGTGACATCACTGGTTTCCGACGTTCCGAGCTTGCCATTGGCTCCAGGCAACCGAAAGCTCCAGAGCCACTGTTGGCCCACGACTTCAACTTCGGTCGCATCGCTCGGCACATTGACGAAACGGTCCCACACGAACAAACCGGGCGCAAGCATGGCGACAACGCCGATGGTGGTCACCGTGGCGAGCCAGAATTCGAGCTTCCTGTTTTCCGGCTCATAATGCGCACGGTTTCCCGGCTTGTGGCGGAAGCGCCAGACGCAATATGCGACGAACAATACCACCGCGACGAACACGAAACCGGTGATCCAGAAAGTAATGATGATTGTATTATCGATGTATTGCCAATTGGACGCGATCGGCGTCCACCACCAGGGACTCAAAAGATGAAACAAGACTGACGCAACTGCAACAAAAGCAAGAATAAAGACTACAGMCATTCTATTGTCCCCTCCCTGCCGGAATCGGCTGTGGACATGAACTCGCAATCCGTAGAACCTCACCCTAGCATTTCATAAACGAGAAATACAGGTAGTCGTCTCATCGAAAGTATCGGTGCACAGAATATCGGAAACGTCGCCGGAAATTACTGTCGTTTCAGCGCCGCGCCGTCATCGCCGGCACGGCGCCGAGTTGGGATTTTGATCCGGTAAGCGTTACTTCTACAGCTCCACGACAGGCGCAAATCCGCCGAAGATCATACGCTTGCCGTCGAAGGGCATGTTGGCCACGTCGCCTTTCAGGCGGGGGTCCGCCATCACCTTGGCATTGATGGCATCACGCTTTTCGCGCGATTCATAAACGATCCAGGAAAAGACGACGATCTCGTCGTCTTTTGCCTGCACAGCGCGCGGGAAGGAAGTAAGTTCACCATAGGGCACATCGTCGGCGACGCACTCGACAAAGGCGAGCGCGCCGTGCTCTTTCCAGACCTCTCCCGCCGTACTGGCGAGTTCCTTGTAGGCTTCCAGCTTCGCTTTAGGAACGGCAAGTAAGAAACCATCGACATAGGACATAGAAAACCTCCACTTGATTGACACGGCCAAAGGACGTTGGCGCAAGCGGAAATCCTACATCGTCGTTCAAACTTTGTCGTCGCTGCGCCACAGCCAGATCGTAACCGAGCCTGAGCGTCCGCGTATTTCCGTTTCGAGCGGTCCGCTCAGAACGCCAGTCTTGTACGGCTCGCTGTCCGGGCCCGCGATGTGCAGGATATCGGTCGTAAGCGCGAGTTCCGCGTGGTTTTTCTTGGCCACTTCCATGAGCCGGCTGGCGACGTTGACCGTATCTCCGGTCGCGGTGATCTGCTGGCGATCGCCGCCGCCGAGCCGCGAAGCAACCACTGTGCCGAAATGTGCACCCAGTTTGAACCCGATGCGCGATGCGGTCGATGCGGGAAGCGAGGCGAGCCATAGTTTCGTTCTGTTGGACAGCCTTATGCAGCAGAGCGTGGCATTGGCCGCATCTTGCGGATCAGGTTCCGGCAGGCCGAAAAGTATCATCGCGCCGTCGCCCATGAAACTCGTAATGGTTCCGTTACAGGCCGCGACTTCCTCATCGACCAGCTCGTAAAAGCCGTTCAACAGTTCGCGAGTGGCATTAGGTCCAAGAACCTCGCTGAGGCCGGTGAAGCCGGAAAGGTCGATGAAAACCACGGCGGCGTCCTGGCGAACGGGCTCAGCCAGAAAATCGGGGTTTCTTGCCAGCCATTTTCCAAGTCCCGGCGCCTGCACGCTTTGCAGCATCGCGCTCTGCCGAGCAAAATGCTGCGCGCGGCGGCGATCGAGCAAAAGCTGGCTTGCTCCGAATAGAAGGAGTGGGGGAACTGCAGCCGCGATAGGAATTGTGGCGCTAAGCCAGATGCCGTTTGCAAACGCGACCATATTGATGACGAGCCATGCGCTAACGACGGCGACTGTTGCGGCTAGGCCAATGATACTGCGCCGCCAGGCAAGCAGTCCCACGAGAACGATCGGCAGGCCGATAGCAAAACCCGCATCGATAAGCCGGATATGACGATCGCGGACCGTGGCATCGCCCGCTACAAGTTGGGCTATTGCCGTTGAGATGACCTCTACGCCGGGAAGCACCTGATCGAATGGTGTCGGGAAAACGTCGCCGCCGCCGGTTACCGTCGTCCCCAGCACAACAATCTTGCCGGTAACGTCCTTGGCCTCAAGCTGACCATCCAGCACGGCAGTGGCGCTGATGGTTTTTATCGTACCCCTCGGGCCATAGAAGGTCAGGGGAAACGATTGGCCGATATCGGTGCGGATGTGGCGTTCACCCAGCGCGATGCCGCCGGGCTCGAATACAGGGTCGACTCCGGCGGCAAGCGCAACTGCACGCAGTGGAAAAGAAGGCTGGACCTCGTCACCCTTCTTGAACAGCATCGGGATAAATCGCGGCGTTCCGGATTGGTCGGTTGCGACGTTCACAATCCCCATCGGCGAGACATCGGCAAATTCCTGCTGCGGGAGCAACAAGCTGACAGCATCCGGAATGCGATCAAGTGCGTCGTCGTGTGCAGGTTCTATCAGTTGCCTGCCACTTGCGAACACGGCCGCTCCCGCCAGAAGTGTCGTGGCTTTCCCGAGCGACGCCGCGAGCTTCCGGTCGCCGTCTTCCTGACCGCGATCCACCAGAAGCAAATCCAGCGCAATGACTTTTGGTTTGAGCTCGGCAATTGCGTCGACGACAGCAGCGAGCGTAGAGCGGGGAACAGGATAACTCCCGACCAGCGTCACTGTCGGGTCGTCAATGGCTATGATTGTGACAGCATCCGGTGCCGGCTTTTTGCCGCGGATATTGGTGCGCAGATCGGCGAAGGTAGCCTCGACGCGTTCCAGAAACCAGGTGTTTCCCCTGATGTGCATCAGGCCGAGCCCGGCGCCCCACATGCCCGCAAGGATCAGTGCGACCAGTATCTGCCGTGCACGACTGGACATGGGTGATTATTGACCGAGACGCGCCATCAATGCGTTGACGCGAGGTTGGGGCCACCGCTTCACAACAAGTGGGCTGCTGCTTTCGTCGACATCAACGCCTTCACCGGGTCCGAGCACGACAGCCGCGGGCGCAGCCTGCCGCCTGACGCTGACTGCGCCTCTGACAACGAAAACTGCCGTCTTGCCCGCGCTGACATCGACAGCCCATTTCGTACCCCGGACCGCTGCGATAGCCTGCGGCGTGTCGACGACGAACCCGGATGGCGACTTCGGAGCATCGAGCAATATTGCCTTGCTCCGGGCCCGAACCGCATCGACGATACCGTCACGGCTGCGGTCCAACAACGTGTACCGTGCCCCGCGCTCAGCGGTAATGGTGAGGCCGCCACGGCATTTCAATATCTGCCTTCCGGTCCCACCGACTTGCGTCAGCGCGCATCCAGAATTGGTGGATTGTGCCGAGGCAATTTCTGTGCCGAGCACAAAAACAAAGCCAATGGCCACCGCCGCGCGAAAAATTCCCGCCATTGAGTCCATGGAGATTGCCCCTGTTCACCGGCACCAGAATAGGCGCGCTTTCACCTGCAATATAGAACCTCCGGAGGGCATTTCAAAGCGCTGATAAGGTTTTCTCTTCGGTATCGGCTTCGCTAAATCGGGTTAATTCTCCGTTGCCGGGTATAGCCGGTCGATTGCCGGCAGGCATTGCGCGCCTTTACGGCTAAGAAAATCCTGGAATGCACGCATGGCCGGCGACATGGTCCGGTCAGTACGCACGACGGAAAACCACTGGCGGCGGATTGGCATGCCGATCACGTCGAGCATCACCAGCCTGCCCACATCGAGTTCCAGTGCGATCGTGTGGGCAGAGATGAAAGCGATGCCGAGCCCGGCCATCACCGCCTGCTTGATCGTCTCGTTCGACGACATTTCCGTGCCGAGATCATCAAGCCGGCCCGGCAGTTCGCTCAGGAATATCTCCAGCGATATACGCGTGCCGGATCCCGGTTCGCGAATGAGGAAATGCTCCTGCGCGATGCGCTCCTTGGTGATGTCGCGGCACCTGGCGAGCGGATGATCGGGAGCGGCGATCATCACCAGCGGATGGTCGCCGAAAACCGCCGAACGTAAAGGCACGTCCTTCGGCGGGCGGCCCATCAAGGCGAGATCGACCGCATGGCTTTTCAGCCCGGCAATCGTCTCGGCACGGTTACCGATAGCGAGCTTTATGGCGATATCCGGGTGTTCCTTGCGAAAAATCGCCATCAGTTGTGGCGCGAAATACTTTGCCGTCGAGACGACTCCGAGCGTCAGACTGCCGATGCGCAATCCCTTTATCGCATCGATCTCGTCTTCGAGAAGGCGCAATCGTTCGTCGACCATTTGCGCAGCATCGAGAAAGGCCAGCCCCGCGGCAGTGGGCCGCAGGCCCTCATTCGTGCGGTCAAACAGGATGATGTTGGCATCTTCTTCAAGAAGTTTGAGCTGGATCGTTACCGCCGGAGGCGTCAGGCCCAACGCATTGGCTGCGGCGGCGATCGTGCCGTGCTGCATGATCGCCTGTATCGCCCGCAGTTGCTTCAAATTCAAATTGCGCATTCCACAAGTTAATAGAATTTATCGAATACGTAAATATAATAAATTTTACTAAGTGTGGTCCGCGTGGTTCCATGTCCCAAGTCCGATGCGGAGACAATCGGACAGGGAGGACTACCATGACCACGGCAACACTAGATGCCTTTCTTGGATCCTATGCGGAGAGCGGCGATACGTTACGCGCTTCCGTTTCACTGGTTGTGCGCCAGCTGTCCCTGAC
>NZ_JBFUMG010000236.1:0-6603 GCF_054049495.1 Phyllobacterium sp. P5_D12
CATAAGATCAGTGACATAGTATTCAGGTTAGTGCTTTTTGACCTTGTCCTCCTGATCTTGAACCGGAAGGGATTTCGCTGTGATCAAATCAGAGCTCGTGCAGATCATTGCTAACCGCAATCCGCATTTGTTTCAGCGTGATGTGGAAAACATCGTCGGCGCCATCTTTGACGAGATCACCGATGCGCTGGCCGAGGGCAATCGGGTCGAGCTGCGTGGCTTCGGCGCATTTTCCGTCAAGAACCGCCCAGCGCGCAGCGGACGTAACCCGCGCACCGGCGAAAGCGTCGACGTTGAGGAAAAATGGGTTCCCTTCTTCAAAACCGGCAAAGAATTGCGCGACAGGCTGAATGGCAACGGCTAGGGGCGCGTCCCTCAAGCATCAGAAGCGTTGCAGGAGAGAAATATGATCAATCGCATCGTCATTGTCCTCATTCTGGTACCGCTTGCCGTCATTCTGATTGCCCTGTCAGTAGCAAATCGCGAGGCGATATCGTTCACAATCGATCCTTTTAACCCAGGCAATCCTGCCCTCTCCTACTCTGCACCGCTTTTCGTCTGGTTGTTTGCCTCCCTGATTCTCGGTTTGATCCTCGGGAGCTTGGCAACTTGGTATAATCAGGGGAAACATCGAAAACTCGCTCGTCAGCGCAAGCTCGAAGCGGAGTTACTACGCAAGGAAGCCCGCAAAGCGTCGGCCGAGACACCGTCTACGCCAAACCTTCCTTCACTCCATTAAACAACCGTCAAGGATATGAAATGAAACTGATCTCCCCGGCCGAGGTCGACGGGCTATTGAAGTGGCAGGATATGATCGACGCACTCGAACAGGCTTTCCGTCAGGGAGTGATTCAGCCTGTGCGCCATCATCACACCGTCGATCGCCCGGATGGCGCCGCTTCCACGATGCTGCTGATGCCTGCCTGGTCCGACTTCAATGCCTTGGGGGATTCCTCAAAAGGCTATATGGGCGTGAAGATCGTTACGGTGTCCCCCGACAACGGCGCTATTTCGAAACCAGCTGTCATGGGTGTGTATCTTTTGCTTGACGGCAAGACCGGCGAACCCCAGGCACTCATTGACGGACAGCGGCTTACCCTGTGGCGCACTGCTGGCGCATCGGCGCTCGCAGCCCGGTATCTGGCTCGTGAAGATGCGTCCAATCTCGTCGTGCTCGGAGCCGGCGCGCTTTCCAGCTTTCTTGCACGCGCGCACAGTGCCATCCGTCCCATCACGAAAATTTCCATCTGGAACCGCAACTTTGCCGGTGCTGAGAAAGTAGCTGCAGAACTCGCTGCGGATGGCTTCAACGCCAAGGCTGTGAACTACAAGGATGAGGCAATCGCCGAAGCCGACATTATAACTGCGGGTACGCTTTCGACTGAACCATTGATCCTTGGCAAACATTTGAAACCCGGCGCCCATGTGGATCTGATTGGAGCATTCACGCCTTCGATGCGCGAAAGCGACGACGAATGCGTCAAACGCGCGCGCGTTTTTGTTGATACCAAGGACGGTGCACTGAAAGAGGGTGGTGATATCGTGCAACCGATCAAGGCGGGCGTCGTCAACGAAAGCCATGTCATCGGCGATCTTTTTGACCTGACGCGCGGCACGATCAAGGGGCGCCAATCCCCCAACGAAATCACGCTGTTCAAATCGGTTGGCGCCGCTCTGGAAGACCTTGCGGCGGGCATTTTGATCTATGAAAGAGCGATCTCGGCTTCCGCCTGAACGTTTTTGCTTTCGCCTTCCCTCCTCTTGACATAGGAAACATCCAATCAACTGCGAGGGTGCACGGCTTGAAATCGTCCGGCGGAAAAATCAGGAAGGCAAAGGGGCTCGGCCCGAAAGCCAGCGCTCCGAAAGGAGCAGCGCATCGGCAAACCGCAGTGAAGCCGCGGCCGCAATTTGCCAAAGCACCCCGCGCCACCGATATCGATTCTCAGCAAAAGTCCTCGCCTCGTTCGGAAGCGGCTCCAAAGCGCGTTTTGACTCGCCGTACCGGCGTACGCCCTCAGGAACGAACCGGCCTCATCCTCGAAACCTCGCCTTCCGACGACTATGCCCTGCTTGACAGCGGCAATGGCCTCAAGCTGGAACAATACGGCCCCTACCGCATCGTCCGCCCAGAAGGTCAGGCGATCTGGCTACCTGCCTGGGAGAGAACGGAGTGGGACAAGGCCGATGCGATATTCACCGGCAATACGGATGAGGAGGGCGTCGGACGCTGGCATTTTCCTAAAGTTCCGCTCGGCGAGACCTGGCCGCTTGCCTTTGACGGCATCCCGTTTTTCGGACGCTTCACGTCGTTCCGGCACGTCGGCGTTTTTCCTGAACAAGGCACGCATTGGTCACACATGGACCAGCTGATCCGCAACGCCAAACGCCCGGTCAAGGTGCTTAATCTCTTCGGTTACACAGGAGTCGCATCCCTTGTTGCTGCGCGAGCGGGAGCCGAGGTAACGCATGTTGACGCTTCGAAGAAAGCCATCGTCTGGGCGCGGGAAAATCAGGAGATGGCAGGGCTATCCAGCAAACCCATTCGCTGGATATGCGAAGACGCAATGAAATTCGTCGCACGCGAAGAGCGGCGCGGTAGTGGCTACGACATCATTCTTCTTGACCCGCCCGCCTATGGACGTGGACCCAATGGTGAAGTGTGGCAGCTGTTCGACAACTTGCCAGACATGGTCGACCTTTGTCGCTCGATCCTCACGCCAAATCCACTCGCAGTCGTTCTGACCGCCTATTCGATCCGCGCTTCGTTTTTTGCGATCCACGAGTTGATGCGCGATGCTTTTACCGGGCTTGGAGGAAAGGTTGAGTCAGGCGAACTTATCCTGCGGGAACGTTCATCCGATCGTGCCCTTTCCACCTCTCTTTTCAGCCGCTGGAGCGCTTGATGACCAAACAGGATGATCACCGGCGCGGCAACGGACTGGTTCGCCCTGGCAGGGTCAAGGAGGTCACCAGCCTGACCAATCCGATCGTCAAGGATTTGCGTGCGCTGGCGATCAAAAAATTCCGTGACCAGCAAGGTGTTTTCCTCGCCGAAGGACTGAAACTCGTCATCGATGCCCTTGACCTCGGCTGGATCATCAAAACCCTGGTTTACTCAAAGGCAGGCAAGGACAATTCGCTGGTCGAGCCCGTTGCCRCGCGCACGATCGCCAAGGGTGGTGATGTTCTTGAGGTCAGCGAAAAAGTCATTGCGGCCATAACGCGTCGCGATAACCCGCAAATGGTCGTCGGTGTTTTCGAACAGAAGGTGCAATCCTTGCTAGCGATCAAACCGCAAGCCAATGAGGTCTATGTGGCACTCGACCGCGTGCGTGATCCCGGCAATCTCGGGACGATTATTCGAACCGCGGACGCAGCAGGCGCAAAAGGCATCATTCTCATTGGGGATACCACTGATCCGTTCTCGCTGGAAACGATCCGAGCCACGATGGGTTCGGTTTTTGCAATGCCTGTCATACGTGCGACTGAAGCCGAGTTTCTTTCCTGGCGAAAAGGTTTCTCTGGGCTAGTTGTCGGAACGCACCTGAAAGGTGCCATCGATTATCGAACGATCCCCTATGCCAATAAACCGGTCGTTTTATTGATGGGGAACGAGCAACAAGGCTTGCCGGATCAATTGGCTTCATCGTGCGACAAGCTCGCGCGTATTCCGCAGGAGGGCCGTGCCGATTCGCTCAATCTCGCCATTGCGACTGGCGTCATGTTGTTCGAGATCCGGCGCGACGCATTGAAACTTGCCCCTGACGTTTGAGAAAATGGATTTATGAAAAGCAAAGCATTCTATAGTCTTCTGGCCATCATCGCCTTCGCCACGGTCAGTGATCAGATCGTCAAGTATCTCATCGAGACTGGCATGGACTACCAGCAGCAAATCGATCTCTTGCCTTTTTTCGCGTTGTTTCGCGTGCACAATGATGGGATCGCCTTTTCGATGTTAAGCGGGTTCGGAGATACAGCGCTCATAGCCCTGACGATCATCGTCATTTGTTTTGTCAGTTATCTGTGGTGGAGCACGGCGTCCACGCGCTGGATTTCACGGTTTGGTTTTGCCCTTATCATTGGTGGTGCGATCGGCAATCTCATCGACCGCATCCTGCATGGGTATGTCATAGATTATTTTCTTTTCCACCTGCCGTCATGGTCGTTTGCCGTCTTCAATCTCGCTGACGCTTACATATCGGTTGGCGCAGCATTGGTCGTAATCGAGGAAATTTTTGTCTGGTTACGCGACCGGCGGACGGGCGGCGGGCAAACCGGCAAAAATTGAAGCGAAACTGGGTAATTAGCCCATTATCACGTCATGTAGCCGTCATCCAATTGTTGTATTCAACGAACGAACGAATACCGATAAATCTCCTGGATGAGCCAAATCGATATGACCATCGCCTTGCTTGAACCGGCTTCAATCACTAAAGATCAACGCGTGATGTCGCACGTTGATTCAACTCCCTCGCCGTTTACGGCGCCACACCTTGCGTCGGTGCTTGGCCGCATCGGCACGATGGAGGTTTGCCTCGCGCAAACGGAAGATGAAATCGCTTCGTCACAACAATTGCGTTTCAAGGTTTTTTTTGACGAATTGGGTGCCAAAGGTTCTGCCACGATGGAGCAGCGCGATGCAGACCGTTTCGATCCCTTTTGCGATCATCTTCTTGTCTATGACACCTCCATAGMCGGCCCAAAACACAAGCAGATTGTAGGCACCTATCGTCTGCTGCGCTCCGAAAAAGCTTTCGAAACCGGCGGTTTCTATTCAGCCAGCGAATTTTCGATCGAACGCCTTGTTGCCGCCAAGCCGGAATTGCGCTTTCTTGAACTCGGCCGTTCCTGTGTCCTCCCGGAATACAGGTCAAAGCGGACAGTCGAATTGCTCTGGCAAGGTATCTGGACTTATTGCCGCCATCACTCGATTGGCGTGATGTTCGGTTGTGCATCCTTCCAGGGAGCGGTTCCTGCCGCGCACGCACTGCCTTTGTCCTTCCTGCAGCATAATTGCCGTGCGACACCCGACTGGGACGTTCGCGCATTGCCCGCGCTTTACCATGCGATGGACCTCGTTCCGAATGAAGCGATCAATCCAAAAGTTGCCCTCTTCGCCATGCCGCCGTTGATCAAGGGCTATTTGAGGCTTGGCGCGATGATTGGCGATGGCGCCGTGGTCGACCATGACTTTGGTACAACCGATGTCTTCATTATTCTGCCGGTCAGCCGTATTTCGGAACGCTATGTCAGCCATTACGCTGCTGAAGCGAAGCGCTTCGTCTAGAGACCTTCGACTTGGACCGATCATCTGTGGAGAAAAGCCATGGATGAACTCGGAAGAGGTGTGTAAATTTCCCGTTAGCGAATAGATTGCTCCTGATCGAAATCAGGAGAGCGTCTTGGCCGAACTGGCAGCCATCATCGAACCGTCCCCTTACGACACTGACATATTGGCGCGTCCCACGCCGATGATGGAGCAGTATATCGAAATCAAGGCGACGAACCCCGATAGTCTCTTGTTCTATCGTATGGGCGATTTCTATGAATTGTTTTTCGATGATGCGGTCGAGGCGTCGCGCGCACTCGGCATCACGCTGACGAAGCGCGGAAAGCATTTGGGCGACGATATTCCCATGTGCGGCGTACCGATCCACGCCGCCGACGATTATCTGCAGAAGCTGATCGCGCGTGGCTTTCGCGTTGCTGTATGCGAACAGATCGAAGACCCTGCGGAGGCCAGGAAACGTGGCGCGAAGTCCGTCGTCAAACGTGATGTCGTTCGATTGGTGACGCCCGGCACAATTACCGAAGAAAAACTGCTCGACCCATCCGAAGCCAATTATTTGATGACGCTCGGCCGCGTAAAGGGCTCGGATAAAGGTCATTTTGCGCTGGCCTGGATTGACATATCAACCGGCACATTCCGCGTCAGCGAAACCGATCCTGGCCGGTTGCTCGCGGACATTTTGCGTGTGGATCCACGCGAATTGATTGTCGCAGATACGGTATTTCATGATCCGGATCTGCGCCCGGTCTTCGATGTCATCGGCCGGGCCGTTGGTCCGCAGCCACCCAGTTTATTTGACAGCGCCACGGCAGAAAGCCGTATCCAGCGCTATTTTGACGTCAGCACGCTGGATGGGTTTGGCCAATTCTCGCGTGCCGAGCTTTCAGCCATTTCCGGTGCTATCGCCTATGTCGAAAAGACACAGATTGCCGAACGGCCGCCGCTGATGCGGCCAGAACGGGAGTCCGAAGGTTCCTCGCTATTCATCGACCCAGCAACCCGTGCCAATCTTGAACTTCTGCGCACGCTTTCCGGCAAGCGCGAAGGAAGTCTGCTGCGAGCGATCGACAGAACGGTGACAGGTAGCGGGGCGCGGCTCCTGGCGGAACGGTTGACCTCACCTCTGACTGACCCGGCAGCGATTGCGGAACGACTGGATTCGATCTCGTTTCTCCTCCTTCGCCAACCGCTTGCAGATTTGGCGCGCGAAGCGCTGAAAAGCGTACCCGATATGCCCCGCGCCCTGTCACGGCTCGCAGTCGGTCGCGGCGGTCCGCGCGATCTGGGTGCACTCGCCCGCGGTCTTGAAG
>NZ_JBFUMG010000237.1:0-6479 GCF_054049495.1 Phyllobacterium sp. P5_D12
TCTTCGGATCGCACTACTTATCTACCAAGACGCGCTTCGACGACCGCCCGTCTTCCCAACATGCAAACAATAGCCAGACGCGAAAGCGGGCGTGGCAAGGGGCAAGCACACCCGAGGCTAAGGCATATTGCTTGCACGGCAAAAGCTTTATCTCTAATCTTTGCAATGCTCTAACGGGGTGCCATTCGGCTGAGAGGCTCAAGGAGAAATCCTGCCAACCCGCGGAACCTGATCCGGTTTGTACCGGCGGAGGGATTAGACGCGGCAATAAAGCCGGCGCACCAATCCTTTTGAATTTCAACTCTAGGAGGCGCCGATGCGGCTGTTCGACATTATTCTGAAGTCTCTGAGCATGGCGGGCATTCTTGCAATTGCCCTTGCCGGACCGGCAAAAGCCGATGGCAAACTGACGGTCTATACCTATGAAAGCTTCACTGCCGAATGGGGTCCGGGGCCGAAAGTCAAGGAAGCTTTCCAAAAGCAATGCAATTGCACTGTGGACTTCGTCGCGGTTACGGACGGCGTCGCTCTGCTCAACCGTCTGAGACTTGAAGGTGCTTCAACCAAAGCCGATGTCGTGCTTGGCCTCGACACAAATCTGACCTATGAGGCGAAGGAAACAGGACTGTTCGCCCCGCACGCAATCGACGCGAGCGCGATTGATATTCCCGGCGGCTACCAAGATGATACTTTCGTACCCTATGACTACGGTTATTTTGCCGTGATCTACGATACGGAAAAGCTCAAGAATCCACCCACCAGCCTCAAGCAACTGGTCGAGGGTGATCCAAACCAGAAAATCGTTATCGAGGATCCGCGGACGTCTACACCCGGCCTCGGCCTCTTGCTCTGGGTGAAGTCCGTCTATGGCGACAAGGCCAGCGAAGCCTGGGGTAAACTGAAGGATCGCGTGTTGACCGTGACGCCGGGCTGGTCGGAAGCCTACGGCCTGTTCACAAAGGGAGAAGCACCGCTCGTGCTTTCCTATACGACTTCGCCTGCTTATCACGTAATCGCTGAAAAGACCGAGCGCTACAAGGCCGCTGCATTCGAAGAGGGCCATTATCTGCAGATCGAAGTGGCCGCGCAAACTGTGAATGGCGCAAAAAACCCGCTTTCGGCGCAGTTCCTGACTTTTATGACCGGCACGGCATTCCAGGATACCATTCCGGAAAGCAACTGGATGTTTCCGGCGGCGAAGACAAGTGGACCGCTCAATCCCGCCTTTGATGCCTTGGTGAAGCCGACGAAAACATTGATCTTTTCGCCGGAGGAAGTGGCCAGGAATCGCAAAGCCTGGATCGATGAATGGCTGTCGGCCATGAGCCTGTAACAAAATTGATATCCTTGAAGCCATTGGCGGGGGCTCTCGCCTTCGCCTTCCTTGCGGTGCTTGCGGGCGGTGCGTGCTTGTGCCTCTCAGTTGAAGCGCTGCGTGGCAGCACGGAAGGCTTTGCGGCCTTCGACGGCTACCTCTGGCGAATTGCCCGCTTCACACTGCTGCAGGCGCTGCTCTCCATGCTGCTCTCGGTGGGGCTTGCCATCCCGCTCGCTCGCGCCCTTTACGCGCATCCAGACTTCCCGGGACGCAGTATGATCTTGCGGCTCTTCGCTCTGCCGCTCGCGCTGCCAGCCCTTGTCGCCGTGCTCGGTATAACCAGCATCTATGGACGCAATGGCCTGCTTGCTGCGCTGTTCAGCTGGCTGGGGCTGGACGTCATTCCCAATATTTACGGTCTAACCGGCATCCTCATCGCACACGTGTTTTTCAACCTTCCTCTGGCGACACGACTGCTACTCTCGAGCATGGACTCTATTCCGGAAGACTATTGGAAACTCTCTTCCCAACTCGGCATGGGGAAATGGGCGCGATTTCGGGTGATCGAATGGCCGGTGATCCTGCGCAACATTTCCGGAATCGCGGGGCTGATTTTCATGCTCTGTATTACATCGTTCACTATCGTCCTGACGCTCGGCGGCGGACCGCGTGCGACGACGCTAGAGGTTGCGATCTACCAATCGCTGCATTTCGATTTCGATATCGCCCGTGCGGTTTCGCTGACGCTTGTGCAATTGTGCCTGACCATTGCGGTTCTATCGGTTCTGAGCCTGAGCGGGCGCCCGACCGAGGAAGGGTTCAGCCTACGCACGACGACGCGCCGTTTTGACCAGCCAACGTTAAGGACACGCCTTCTGGACGGAGCCACGATAATCCTCGGTCTGCTTTTCGTCGCGCTGCCGATAGCCGGAACAGTCGTTTCGGGGCTGGCGGCCGATCTTCTCCGGCTTCTGGGTGAGGGTCTTGTTTGGCGCGCAATCCTGACCAGCATCGTGTTCGGAGCAAGTGCCGCTGCGCTGTCGCTGCTCATTTCATTGGCGTTGGTGGTGGCCCGCGAGTATCTTGCAAGCCAGCGTGGCTACGCCTCGCCAAAACTGTTTGAGCGGTCGCTCGACCGCGGTGCAAGTCTCATCATGGTCATTCCGCCGATCGTTATCGGCTCCGGCTGGTTTATCTTGTCACGCCATTTTGTCGATCCATTCAGTCTCGCACCCTTTATGGTCGTGAGCGTCAACGCGGCGATGGCCATACCTTTTGCGTTTCGCATATTGCGCCCGACATGGGATACAGCGGCTAGCCGCCACAACAGGCTGTGTGCGCAATTGGGCATTACCGGATGGAACCGGCTTCGTCTTATCGACTTGCCGGTTCTGAAGCGGCCGTCGAGCGTCGCTTTCGCCTTTGCGATGGCCCTATCGCTCGGCGACCTTGGTACGATCGCTCTCTTCGGCAACAATTCCATTCAGACCCTGCCCTATTTGCTGCTGCAACGGATGGGCAGCTATCGTACACAGGATGCGGCAGGCCTGGCATTGATCCTCGGTGTGCTGTGCTTGCTCCTGATGATCGCAGCTGACAAAGGTGCAGGCACTCTGGCAAAGAGAGAGGTCGCAAACATTGGCTAAGCGTTCCCGAACCGAGGCCCGGACCAAGGATGGTGCGGCCATCCGCCTCGATGCGGTCGACTTCGACTATGGTGACATGGCGATGCATTTCGACCTGACCATCGAACCGGCGACCATCATTGCGATCATAGGCCCAAGCGGTGCGGGAAAATCCACCCTGCTCAATCTCATCGCTGGATTTGAAACGGCTAAATCCGGACGGATTGTAATTGCGGGTGCGGACGTAACCCATGCCGCCCCCTCGGAACGGCCTGTTTCGATGGTCTTCCAAGACAATAATCTCTTCGCGCATCTTGATGTCACCACCAATGTCGGGCTGGGCCGTAAGCCCAACCTCAGATTGGACGAAACTGACAAGGCGGCTGTTGCGGAGGCAATCGACAAGGTTGGCCTTTCCGGCAAGGAGCGTCGAAAGCCGGAAGCTCTATCTGGCGGTGAGCGCCAGCGGGTGGCGATAGCGCGAGCGCTCGTACGGAACCAGCCGGTACTCTTGCTTGACGAGGCTTTCGCCTCTCTTGGTCCTGCTTTGCGGCATGAGATGCTCGACCTTGTCGGTGATCTGCAGGAAGAAACCGGTATGACCGTGGTCATGGTGACGCATCATCCCGGCGATGCTTTGCGCCTGCAATCCTTGCTGGTTTTCCTCGACAATGGGAAAGTCGTTGCTTCGGGACCGGCGGCAGACCTGCTCTCAACCAAGGCGCCAACGCTGTTGCGGAAATATCTCGGTGCAGAAGACTCTGCGCTTTGACATATTTTCGACGCGTTGCCACATTCAAGAACACAATGAAATTCTTGCTCACAGCTGCTTGTCGGGCTAGCAAGGGCACGAAAACACGCATCTGCTCGCGCGCGACGACAATGAGGACATGATTCTGGCTTCGCACCAATCCCCCAACTACAACGGATGGCTTCCAGCCGCTCGACGCAGGAATCTTGCGTCGGCAACGCTGCTGCTCGCCTTCCTGTCGGGGTGCCAGGTTCTCAATGTCACCAAGGACGACGCGTTAGGACCTTCGTCAAATCCGGTGACAGTCGACAATGTCACCAAGAACGACAGGCTGGCAAAGCTCAGTGCCGAGCAGCATCCTCGCATTCTTGCGACCTATGGCGGCGAATACAAGGATGCCAAGCTCGAACGCATGGTCGCCAAAGTCGTCGGTAACCTGACTACGGTTTCCGACAATCCAACGCATACCTATCGTATTACCATCCTCAACTCGCCCAATATCAATGCGTTCGCCCTCCCCGGCGGCTATCTTTATGTGACGCGTGGCCTTCTTGCCCTTGCCAATGACAGTGCGGAACTCGCAGCTGTCATCGCACATGAGATGGGTCATGTGATCGCCAATCACGGTATTGAACGCCAGCAGCGCGAGCAGGAAGCACAGATTGCCGGTCGCGTCGTTTCGGAAGTCTTGCAGGACGATAGTGCCGGACGCGAAGCGCTGATCCGCGGAAAGCTGCGCATGGCGCAATTTTCGCGAAACCAGGAACTTCAGGCGGATGCCATTGGCATCAAGATGATCGGCGAGGCTGGCTATGATCCCTTCGCCGCCGCCCGCTTTCTCCAGTCCATGGCGTCCTATGCAGATTTCCGCAGTGTCTCGGGCGCGACCGATGCGAGCCTCGACTTTCTTGCAAGCCACCCTTCAGCACCACAGCGCATCGAACTCGCGCGCGGGCATGCCCGTCGTATCGGCGCACCGGGTGTAGGCACGACCGACCGTGACTCGTTCCTGCAGGGCATCGACGGTATCCTCTATGGCGACACACCCGAGGAAGGTTACGTTCGTGGACGCAACTTCGTTCATCCGCTGCTCGGTGTAAGCTTTACCGTTCCTGAGGGTTTCACTATTGACAACAGCGCAGACGCGGTCATGGCAACGGGTCCGGGCGAGGTGGCAATACGCTTCGACGGGACGCAGGTTTCAGGCAATCCGTCGATGACGGATTACATGCGCAGCGGCTGGGTTACGGGTCTTGACGATGCCAGCGTTCAGGCAGTGACGTTCAACGGAATGCCCGCGGCGAGCGCGAAAGCCCGAGCGGATCGTTGGGAATTCGATATATTCGTCGTCAATGCCGGCAACCGGATTTACCGCTTTCTGACAGCTGCTCCAAAGGGAAGCACCACGCTGATGCCGGCTTCGCAGACGGTCATCCGGAGCTTCCACCTGCTTACACCTGAGGAGAAAGCAAATACCAAACCCCTGCGCATCCGGGTCGTCACGGTCAAGCCCGGTGACACGCTGGTCAGCCTCTCCAACCAGATCATGGGCACCGATCGAAAGCTCGACCTCTTCCGCCTGATCAATGCACTGCCACCCGGCGGAACGGTGTCCGCCGGCGACAAGGTCAAGATCATCAGCGAATAAAAAAGCCCGGCAAATGCCGGGCTCTTCTCTTATGCGTCGGATGAAACCGTTGTTATGCGGCTTCTTCCTGCTCGTCTTCAACAACGACGTCTGCTTCAACCTCGGCCTCTTCAGCCTTGGCGCCACGCTTTGGTCCTTTGGCGAGATTAACCTCGATGAGGCGTACAGCTTCTGTTTCCGACATCTTGTTGACGGCGGAAATCTCGCGAGCCATGCGATCCAGCGCTGCTTCATAAAGCTGACGTTCTGAATATGACTGTTCCGGCTGGTTGTCAGCCCGGAAAAGGTCTCGCACGACTTCCGAAATCGAAATCAGGTCGMCAGAATTGATCTTCGCATCATATTCCTGGGCACGGCGGGACCACATGGTCCGCTTGATGCGAGCGCGTCCCTGGACAACCTTCAACGCACGATCAACATAGTCTGTCTCTGAAAGTTTCCGCATACCGATAGCTGTTGCCTTGGCGACCGGTACCTTCAAGCGCATTTTGTCTTTCTGAAAATCAATAACGAACAGCTCAAGCTTGTGGCCCGCAACTTCCTGTTCCTCGATATTCACAATTTGTCCTACGCCGTGGGCCGGATATACAATAAACTCGCCCGTCTTAAATCCGATACGCTGGGCGGTCTTTTTCTGCTGAACTGCTGTCATGCGCTTAACTACTCCTTGCTGCGCCCGGCAAAACGCACCGGTCAAACCAATCACTGGAAACCGGAACCCGGTTTGTCGGCCGCCAATTGTCACGCAAAAGCAATCCGGACAAAACAGATTGATGGGCAAACAAACAACACGCCCTGAACTGCAGAGTCCGAAATAAATCTAGCCGATTGGTGATTTATGCTTTAGCGCCACGAAATTTGACGTCCAATGATCAACATATGCCGTTACACTATCACGAAAAGTGATTAGAATCAACTTTTTGCTGCGCCTGCGCAAAAGGCGCAATATTTCAAGATGCGCCCTGCGATAAAAATCGGTTATTTATTTCTAAACTCGAATAAAATATCAGTCGCCCTCGCCAGGCTCTGGCGAAAAGAATTTTTCAAACTTGCCTTCGAGACCATCCATATCCTTGGCATCCACAGGAGCATCGCGCTTCTGCGATATATTAGGCCATTTCTCGGCGTATTCAGCAT
>NZ_JBFUMG010000238.1:0-6460 GCF_054049495.1 Phyllobacterium sp. P5_D12
CATCATGATCGGTCTGCAGCAGGGCACTGGCTTTTTTGCATCAACCTCCATTCTGGCGATCGGTGGATGTTTCGGTCTGTTGAACTCCTCCGGCCGCGTTCTGACGCTGTTTCACGACCTGCCGTTCCTGGGCAATACCACCCAACAATTGTTTGAAACAAAAATCCTCGGGCTTCTCGTTCTCTTCGCCTATGCATTCTTCAAATTCGCCTGGTCATATCGGCTTTTCAACTATTGTTCGATCCTGATCGGTAGCGTTCCAATGGCGCGCGATAAGGGCCCTGACGATCCGGTTGTGCTTGCGGGAATTAATCGCGCGGCGGGGATAAATATCCAGGCCGGCCAGCATTTCAACAGCGGCTTGCGCGGCATCTTCTTTTCCATCGGATATCTCGGATGGTTTCTGCATCCCGTGCTGTTCATGATCACGACGACGCTGGTTGCCATAGTGCTGCTCAGACGCCAGTTCTTTTCCAGGGCACGCGACGTGCTGATGCAAAACAGCGTCAGCGCTGACTCATAAACCGCGCGGCAGGTAACGCCAGACGAACACGGCCGTGAATATCATCAGCATGGCGAGCGCGATGAAAATCGAGCCGAGTTGGAAAAACGTCAGGATGATCGAGTAGAAAAACGCAGGCAATATCTCGGAAAAATCGAGATAAGTCCGGTAAACCGCCGTCATCTGTGCCCGTTCATGCGGGTGGACTGCACGAATGAACGTCGTTGAGCCTAGCGTGTCGATAGCCACGCAGAAAAAGGCTCCAAAAAGCAGCATGATCGCAGCCACCATGGGAAATCTTTCGCCGGCAATGCCCGCTCCTATGAGTGCCACGGCGAGCAATACGAATACACCGGAAATCGTCCGCATCAGCCCCTTGGCCATGCCAACCTTGCCCCAGAGGATCGAGCCGAGCAGAAACAAATTGCCGAGCGAAACCAGAAGACCACCGGCAAGATTGCCCTGCCCCGTCGCCACCATGAGGATCGGTCCATAGACGAAAAACGTGCTCCAGTAGCACGAGCGCGAAAAGGCGATCAGCCAGGCCAGCCGCAATCTCGGCTGCACGACGAAGCGGCGCACATTGGCGATAGGATTGGCCGGACGGCTCGGGCCCTTCTGCAGCGCCGGATTGTCGCTGAGACGGAAATACCAGAACAGCGTCAGCAGCAGCAGCGAGAAACCTATCGACAACAGGAACGGCGCGATCATACCGACTTGTGTGTAGAGGAAAACGCCGAGGAACGGACCAGCGGTCCACGCAAACGTCGCCGTTGCCATTCGCACCGACTCGGYACGAACGAGTTCGCCCCTCTTGATGTGATCCATGATGTAGAGGCTGAGCGTTATCGACAAGGTTCCCGAGCCGAACGTGCGCAGGAATAGCCCGGCTGCCTGTCCCGGCAGCGTATCAAGCGCAAAGGCAAAGCACCCGAGGATCAGGGATACGGTTCCCGCCGTATAAACCCAGCGTCGCGGAATCCGGACAATGAGCAGCGGGATCGAAAGGGTCGAGATCAGCCCGAGCAATGACATGCAGGTGTAGAGGATACTGACGCCGCGCTCGCTCTGCATGAGATCGTAGGTCTGGATCGGCACGACACTGGTGATGATCGCCCGTGCCATCGATTCGATCCCAAAGAGGATCGCGAAGACCCGCGCCGTCGGGCGCTTGGCCGTGGTAATCCAGATAGGATGGCGAACCTGATTGATCACTGGGATGACTTTGGGGRCATTTGATTCGAGCGTAGGCTGAAGTTTCGACCGCGGGACCCAGCGATAGCAGTCAATCAAGCGACATAATATGTCCGTTTCATAAGAAACCGTTGAATATATGAGAAAAACTTACCCCGCTTGCTCGCCAAAGACGATGGATTTTGCGGCCCAACTCACTTAGCTTGCGCCAATTGCTGCAATGATCGAGTTCCCTGCACATGAATAAAGCCGAGACTGTGAATGCCCCATCCAAGACGCGTCTCGGCAAGCTGGACGTGTTGCGGGGTATCGCCCTCGTCGCCATGGCGACCTACCACACCGGCTGGGATTTCGAGTTTTTCGGCTATCTCGAACCCGGGACAACCGGCCATGGCGCCTGGAAACTATATGCCCGGGTCATCGCCTCGACCTTCCTCGCGCTTGTCGGCTTCAGCCTTGTGCTGGCGCATGGTCGCGGCATTCGCTGGCGCTCGTTTGGCATTCGCCTTGCCCAAATCGTCGCTGCCGCACTGGCGATCACGCTCATCACTATGTACGTCACGCCAGAAAGCTTCGTGTTTTTCGGGATCCTGCACGAAATAGCGGCAGCGAGTGTTCTGGGGCTGTTGTTTTTGCGATTGCCTGCGCTGGTTATTGCTGCCGCTGCAGCAGCGGTCATTATCCTTCCGCATTATTTCGTCTCGCCGACATTCGATGCGCCGGCATTCTGGCCGCTCGGCCTCTCGGAAATCATCATAAGATCAAATGATTACGTCCCGATCTTTCCATGGTTCGGCGCTGTTCTTGCAGGGATGGCGCTCGCCAAGACGATGCAACATTTCGGTGCGTTCAAATTGTTTGCCGGAAACATTGCTCCATCCTGGCTCGATCGCGGTCTGCGCTTCATCGGCCGACACAGCCTCGCCTTCTACCTGATCCATCAGCCAGTGATTATCGCCTGTGTTTTTCTTATTTCACAACTGTTCCCACCGGCGGTTCCGGCACCACGCGAGGTCTTCGGCAAGGCCTGTGTGCAAAGCTGCCAGAACGACAACGACAAGGCTTTTTGCGAGAAGTTCTGCAATTGCGTCATCGGGCAAACCGAAGCGCAGGGCATCTTCGATGAGATGTTTGCGGGAAAGCGCGATCAAAACGATCCGCAGATGCAGCAGATCGCCGGCATCTGCACGCAGGAAAACATGCCGCAGTGATGTTTACGTATTAACGCCCAACTCAGCCAGCCGCTCGATACAACCTTCCTCGACCTGATCGAGTTCAGCCAGTGTTTCCTCGATGTCGCGGCGCTTCTGGCGCAGCTCTGCGCGCTTTTCCTCGACGCGCTTCATCATCAGATGCAGCTGCCCCATTTCTCCGGGCGGCTCCTTGTACATCTGGATAATTTCCTGAATCTCGGCAATCGAGAACCCGAGCCGTTTGCCGCGAAGAATCTGCTTGAGCAAATGCCGGTCGGACGGCCGGAACAGCCTGGTCCGTCCGCGTCTGACCGGATGAATCAGATCCTCATCCTCGTAGAACCGTAACGTGCGCGTCGACACGCCAAACTCCCGTGTCAGTTCAGTAATGGTGTAATATTCGCGCATTGCAGACACAGCCCCAGTTGTATCGATTGAATCTTTTGCCCACGCAATTACGTAAAAGTCAATTGCACGATTGTATTCGGTTGTAGACTTTAGTCCATAATTCTCCAGACAGATGTTATTTAAAGCCGAACCACCAGGTTGCCAGGCCGAGAAACGATGAAAAACCAACGACATCGGTCACCGTGGTGACGAACACCGCCGACGCGATGGCCGGGTCAGCACCGAAACGATGCAGCAACAACGGAATCAGAATACCACCAAGTGCGGCTGCAAGCATGTTGATGACCATCGCGGCAGCAATGATACCGCCAATATTGATATTTGCGAACCAGAGACCTGCAATAACACCGATCATGATCGCGAAAATAACACCATTGATGAGCCCCACCGAAGCCTCGCGGCGGATGATGCGCCCAGCATTGTAAATATCCATGTCGCGTGTCGCCAGCGCCCGGACCGTCACGGTCATCGTCTGCGTGCCGGCATTGCCACCCATGGATGCCACGATGGGCATAAGCACCGCCAGAGCCACCATCTGCTGGATGGTACCATCAAACAGGCCGATCACGGATGCCGAGAGGAACGCAGTGAACAGGTTGATCACCAGCCAGGGCGTACGTGAGCGCGACGTAGACAGCACCGAGTCGGACAGTTCTTCGTCGCCGACGCCGCCGAGACGCAAGATATCTTCCTCGGCCTCTTCCTGAATGACGTCCACGATGTTCTCGATGGTCAGAACACCGACAAGCCGGTCGTTTTCGTCCACCACCGCCGCCGACAACAGATCGTATTGCTCGAAGATTTGCGCGGCTTCTTCCTGGTCCATGGTCGCAGGGATCGCATGCCGCGTCTCGTGCGTGATCTCGTCGATCTTTACGTCGCGGCGGGTCCGCAGGATGCGGTCGAGGTCGACAGCCCCCAAGAGCCGGAACATCGGATCGATAACGAATATCTGCGAGAACGACTCGGGCAGATCGTCATTGTCCCGCATGTAGTCGATGGTCTGGCCGACAGTCCAGAATGGCGGAACCGCGACAAATTCTGTCTGCATGCGGCGCCCGGCGGTTTCCTCCGGGTAGCCAAGGGAGCGGCGCAGTCGAACCCGTTCGGTAAACGGCAGCTGCGCCAGGATCTCGTCGCGGTCTTCCTGCTCGAGGTCTTCGAGAATGTAGACCGCATCGTCGGAATCGAGTTCCTGCACACCTTCGGCGATCTGCCGGTTCGGCATCGCATCGACGATTTCAAGGCGAACCGCTTCGTCGACTTCCGTCAGGGCGGCAAAATCGAATTCGTCGCCCAGAAGTTCGACGAGGGCTCTGCGCTGATCTGGCTGCAGCGCCTCGAGGACGTGGCCAAGCTCGGACTGGTGCAGCTTGCCGACATGCGACCTTAGAAACAGAACATCCCGGTCCGCGATGGCGGCGCCGACACGCGCCAGGTAGGAGGTGCGGACAGCACCGTCCTCACCATAGATGTTGACATCGTCGTCTTCAGGTGCGGATTCCGGGAGAGTTTCTGTTTCCATCTTTCCGCACCTGCCTTCCTGACAAATATGGCGTATCGTCAGTTAAGATTCAGGCAGCGTCGTCCCAACCGCTGATCGCCTTCACTTCAAGAAAATCCTCGATCCCGAAGTGACCTCCTTCACGCCCGATGCCCGACTGCTTGTAACCGCCAAACGGAGCGTCTGCCGCATGGTCGGCACCATTAATACGCACCATGCCAGCACGCAACTGCTTCGACACGCGCTTGATGCGCTCGCGATCACCCGACTGGATGTAGGCGGCAAGACCGTATGGCGTGTCATTGGCGATCTCTACCGCTTCTTCCTCCGTGTCGAAGGGGATCATCGCCAACACCGGTCCGAAGATCTCTTCGCGAGCGATGACCATGTCGTTGTTGACGTCGGCGAAAACCGTCGGGCGGACGTAGTAGCCGCGATTGAAGCCTTCAGGGCGTCCGGTACCGCCGGCAATCAGCCGCGCGCCTTCCTTGATGCCCTGCTCGATCAGTCCCTGTACCTTGTTGAACTGCATCTCAGATACAAGCGGGCCCATGTGATCGCCGTCCTGCGATGGATCTCCGACCTTGGTGGCCTTGGCGGTCTCGGCAGCGATTTCGGTCGCCTTGCTATAGACCGAGCGCTCCACCAGCATGCGCGTCGGCGCATTGCAGGACTGGCCGGTATTGTTGAACACATGCTCGACGCCGCGCTTGACTGCAGCTTCAACATCCGAATCTGCAAATACGATGTTCGGCGACTTGCCGCCGAGCTCCAGCGATACGCGCTTGACGGTATCGGCCGCAGCCTTGGTCACGGCAACACCGGCGCGGGTGGATCCGGTGAACGACATCATGTCGATGCCGGGATGGGCGGACATCGCCGCACCAACCGATGGGCCATCACCGTTGACCAAATTGAACACACCGGCTGGCAAACCCGAGGCATCGACCATCTCTGCGAAAATCACCGATGAAATCGGAGCAATTTCGGAGGGTTTGAGGATAACGGTACACCCTGCGGCAATCGCGGGGACAACCTTTAGAACCACCTGGTTCATCGGCCAGTTCCACGGCGTGATCAGGCCGCAGACACCGATAGGCTCATAGGCAAGCCGGACCGTGTCGTGACCGTTCAGCGGCCGCTCGAACTCGAACTCTTTGAGTGACCGGATAAAAGCCTTGATATGGCCGGTCCCGGATGCCGCCTGTTCATCGAGCGCCATCGTGATCGGTGCGCCCATTTCGGACGAGATCGCCCTGGCCATATCGGCGATACGCGATTTATAGACGGCGAGCAGCCGCTCAAGCCAAGCCAGGCGCTCTTCGCGACTGGTCACGCTCCATGTGGTGAAAGCCTTGCGGGCAGCGGATACGGCCTTGTCGACATCGGCTGCAGAACCCAGCGAGATCACGGCAAATGCCTGCTCGTCGGCCGGATTGATCACCTCAAGCTCTTTCGCCACTACCGGCGCTATCCACTTTCCATCGATATAGAAATCGGTCTTGCGAAGCATGATCTGTCTCCTGCCTGTGGCTCTATGGATTATTTTGACACTGCGCCGGATAAGTGACGGCGTGCGTTCAGTTGAGTGTGTAGCGGATGATTGACGTTACGACCAACAGGAATATCGAACAACGAGGCAAAAAATACGGCAAGTGG
>NZ_JBFUMG010000239.1:0-6409 GCF_054049495.1 Phyllobacterium sp. P5_D12
CCGCTTTCAGACAGCATCAACGCCCTGCGCGCCATCAACATCATCTTGGCGCAACCAGCGACAACGCGCATCATCAAGCTCTAGAAAGTGCTTCGCATCTTGTAAGGCTGGGGCAGCGAACCGGCGTTGTTCAACGCGAGCGCCAACTCGGTGATGTGAAGCGCGGCCTTGCCCGACGAAAACAGCGGCGTGCCTTGTTCGATGGCGTCAGCCTGCGCGGCAATGCCCCCGGCAAAATCGATCTGCGATGGATAAGCCGGGAGCTTCGCACGCCTTGCCGAATTGTCATAAGCGAGTTTGCGTCCCGGCAATGGCTTCCAGTGCAGGAAGCGCTTGAGATGCACTTCCATAAGATCGACAACCTTGGTGCGTAGCGTCCGGCCTTCGGCGGCAGTTTCAAGATAGATTGCTGATCGGTGATCCCAAAGATCCTCCGCCGTCAGTGTTCCCCTATCACCGAGAATCATCAACGATCGGTCGCGCGGCGCAGCAAGACCGCAGGTGAGACGAGCGATGACACCGGAATGAAACTGCAGGCAACCAACGGAAAAATCGGGCGCCATCTTGATTGCCCCGGTTCCAGGTCCCTTGTCCGGAAATGTGAGCGTCGAGAATGCGGCAAGGCTTTCGACAGGACCGAACAAAGAAACCAGCCAAGATAGCGCATAACCGGCGTGTTCGAGCGTACTGCCTATTTCGAACTCATGGAGACCGGGCCACCGCGCACCCGAAACGGAACGCCATCCCTGCCAATTGGCGCGGAAAACCGGACCGTCCTCTATCTGGGCATAGATCAGCCGTGGTTTACCGATATCGTCAAGCGACTTGGCGACGAGCCTGTACGCGTCGCCCATGGCGTTGGCTGGTGCTGATGCCAGGACAAGATCAAGGCGTTCGGCAAGCGCTACTAGTTCTGCCGCTTCTTCGTAGCGCATGGCAAGCGGCTTTTCGCAATAGACATGTTTGCMTGCTTCCAACGCCCGTTTCGAGAGCAAGTAATGGTTTTCAGGTGTCGTCAGATTCACAATGATACTAACTTCGTTGTCAGCGAGGATTGCTTCGAAGTCTGGATAGGTTGCGACCTTATAGTAATCGGCAAACTGTTTCAGGCGGGCTGGATCACGGTCATAGACGCCACCCAGCACAAGTTGCGGATGGTTGACGAGCGTCGTCATATAATAATCGGCAACGAAGCCGGTGCCGATGATCGCAATCTTCATGGAGCGTTCCTGTCCTGACCAGGGCAGAAATTAGCGGCATCAAATGAAAAGAACGTGAAGCGGCTCAGCTATTCCTGCTCGTCGTCGCTGTCGTCCGCACTTTCGACGGCCGGTAACACATAGGCTCCGGTCAGCCAGCGACTGAGATCGATGTTGCGGCAGCGTGCCGAACAAAAGGGGTAATGTTCCCGTTGCGAAGGGCGCTTGCATTCCGGGCAAGGTCGCGTTGGCCGCAAGGGCGTCACGTTTGCCGTGCTTTTCTTGGTCTCAGTCAATGGATCAGTTCCGTCTAATGTCCTGAAGATTGCCAGTTGGCGTAGACCGGATAGCCTTCCCCATGCAGAAGGCTGGCAGTCTCGTAGAGCGGCAGCCCAACTACATTACTATAGGAGCCAACCAGCTTGACGACAAAGCCGCCTGCAAGTCCCTGGATCGCATAGCCGCCAGCCTTGCCGCGCCATTCACCGGAAGCAAGATAGCTCTCCAGTTCCTCGCGCGAAAGACGTTTAAAGCGCACGCGGGTTTCGACCAGATCCTGACGCTGCTTGCCTTTGGGCGTGATGAGACACAGCCCAGTATAGACGCGATGCGAACGGCCTGAGAGCAATCGGAGACACGCAGTCGCATCGTCGAGGATTTCCGCTTTTGGCAGAATACGCCGGCCAACCGCGACAACCGTATCGGCGGCCATGATATAGGTGTCGCCGAAATCCGTATCGTTCTTCAATTCGTCCGCGATTTTCTCTGCCTTCAGGCGGCACAAACGACGCGCGAGCGAGCGAGGATGTTCGGCCCGCAGCGGGGATTCGTCGACATCCGCAGGTAGCAGGCGATCCGGCTCGATACCGATCTGGCCCAGCAGCGCCAGACGGCGCGGCGAGCCCGATGCGAGAACGAATTTGTGCTGGTCGCTCATTGACGTCGAATATCCTGCGGAACGCGGAGCTGATTATTTGAAGCGATAGGTGATGCGACCCTTGGTCAGATCGTAAGGGGTCATTTCAACAAGAACCTTGTCGCCGGCGAGAACGCGAATACGGTTCTTTCGCATGCGGCCGGCCGTGTGTGCGATGATTTCATGATCATTTTCGAGCTTTACCCGAAACATCGCGTTGGGCAACAGCTCCGTCACGAGACCGGGAAACTCCAATACTTCTTCTTTCGCCATGCGTAGTGCTATCTCCGATAAGGGAATTTGAGGTCAGGCTCGACCGCAATTTTGCGCGGAACCTATAGTATTGCGCACCATTTGTGAACAAGGGAGTTCGATACAATTGTGATGCTGTCAGCCGGTTCAGCCGGTTCTGCCGAAACGCTCCAGAATGTGACGTTTCAGATTTTCCCGAACATCACGATAAGCGTCCATTATCTGATTGCGACGGCCCCGCACCAAGGTAGGATCGGGTGTCGGCCAATATTCCACATGTACAGACGTTGTGCGGGTTAATTCGAGTGCCATATGGTGGGCCTTGGGCGACAATGTAATGATCAAATCGAAATAATCATCTTCCAGCTCTTTGAAAGTGCGCGGCTGCGCGGAGATTCGTTTTAATCCGACCTCTTCCAGAACCGCGTCTACAAAAGGGTCGGGCTCGCCTTTCTCAACACCTGCCGAGGCGATATAGATCCTCGATGGCAGGAGACTGCGTGCTAGTGCCTCCGCTATCGGTGATCGGATCGAATTCAGGCCACAAATGAACAAGATCGCACTCGGCATCACCGCTTTTGCGGGTTCCTGGCCATCAGGCAGCTTTTCCGCTCCGATAGTCATTGGTTCGTCTAGCCCCGCCAATGCAGCACACATACCAACGTGAAAAGGCGGCGGGCAGTGTCGAAGTCCACCTCGATCTTGCCATTCAGGCGGTCCATTAATGCCTGCGACCCCTCATTGTGCAATCCACGCCGACCCATATCGATAGCTTCGATCTTGCTTGGGCTGGAAGCGCGGATGGCCTCGTAATAGCTTTCGCAGATCATGAAATAATCCTTTACCACTTTGCGCAAGGGCGTCAGCGACAGGATATGCGTAACGACTTCATCACCGTTTTCGCGCGCGATGGCGAATATCAGCCGGGATTCCACCAGCGATATCTTGAGCCGGTAGGGACCGCTTCCCTCATCGCCCACCGGGCGGAAGCTGTTTTCTTCGATTAGATCGAAAATGGCGACAGCGCGCTCGTGCTCGACGTCCGGCGTAGAGCGGCCGATGGTCTCGTCCAGCTCCACGTCAATCAGTCGCGCCATGTCCGTCGCTGTCATTATTTCCCTACAGGTTCAACCGGATTGCAACGGAATTGCCATGGGCATCTAGGCCCTCTGCACGCGCAAGTTCGATCGCTGCCGGACCCAAGGCGCGCAACTGCTCCACACCCAATTTCAGGATGGAGGTTCGCTTCACATAGTCGAGTACCGAAAGGCCGGAAGAAAATCGCGCCGACCGTGCGGTGGGCAAAACGTGATTTGAGCCACCCACATAGTCGCCGATCACCTCTGGTGTGTAACGTCCAAGGAAGATCGCCCCGGCGTTGCGAACGCCTGCCAGCAGTATTTCGGGATCGGCAGTCGCGATCTCGAGATGCTCGGCAGCGATCCGGTTAACGAGCGGTAGCGCAGACAACAAGCCGGATACCAGAATAACAGCGCCGTAATCGCGCCAGCTGGCGCTTGCGGCCTCCGCTCGTGGCAAGGTCAGTAGCTGGCGTTCCACGGCGGCGATAACTGCGTTGGCCAAGGCCTCGTCGTCAGTGATCAGAATAGACTGCGCGGCGCTGTCATGCTCCGCCTGCGCCAAAAGGTCGGCCGCAATCCAGTCCGGATCATTGTCGCTGTCCGCCATGATCAAAACTTCCGACGGACCCGCAATCATGTCGATGCCGACCTTGCCGAACACGCGGCGCTTGGCGGCTGCCACATAGGCATTGCCAGGACCTATGATCTTGGCGACCGGTGCAATCGTTTCAGTGCCATAAGCGAGCGCCGCAATGGCCTGCGCGCCACCAACGCGGTAAATCTCGGAAACGCCGGCAAGCCGCGCTGCGACCAGCACGAGCGGATTGAGCTTGCCCTCTGGCGACGGCACAACCATGACGATACGTTCGACGCCGGCGACCTGAGCCGGAACAGCATTCATAAGCACGGAACTTGGATAGCTCGCCGTGCCGCCTGGAACATAAAGCCCGACCGATTCCACTGCCGTCCAGCGCGATCCGAGTTCTACGCCCAGCGCGTCCGTGTAACGATCGTCCTGCGGCATCTGCCGCGCGTGGTGCGAATGAATGCGATTGCGCGCCAGTTTCAGCGCTTCGACTGTTTGTATTGGCGCGGACGCTAYGGCTGCGTCGATCTCGGCTGAGGTGATCGCGATACCGTGTTGCACAAGATCGATCCGGTCGAAGCGTTGCGAATAATCAATCAGTGCGGCATCGCCCTCTGTGCGGACGCGATGAATTATATCGGCAACCGCGCGATCCACGTCCTCAGAAACCTCACGCTTGGTCGCGAGAAACGCAGAAAACCGCGATTCAAAATCGGGTTCGGACTGTCTCAGCACAAATGCCACGCTAATCACTCCTCAGATTTCGTGTTCCGGTTTGAACGTGGTTTCCCAAGCAGGACCGAGATCGGTCAACTGGGCCTCGATGGCTTCCACTTCCAGCCTCAGCGCCTTGTTGGCGGCGAAGGTCAACTCGACAATACCCGAAGGTGCGTCCGAAACGATGAAATGGATTGCAAGAAGCGACAGGATATCGTCCCCGTGCCGGCGATCAATGCCAGTAGCTTTGACGTTGCGCACCCGATCGAAAAGCAATGCTGTGCGGCGACGTTCGAAGGTACGGCGGCGCTTGCCATCGACAGCCTGTTCCCAGACGAATCGATTCACGCCGAGAACAAGTTTCTTTTCAGCGGCCAGATATTCAACGTCATCAACTTTCAACACAGAATCCTGCAGATGCGCCGAAAGGATCTGCAGGTCTTCCTCATCAAGCGCGATAAGTTTGAGCGTGTCCATGTCTTCCCTCTGCAAAATTGAGCGAGATCGCGATGCCGGTCCGACACCACGAGATCTTTCCTGTTAGAGGAAAGTGTAGGGAAATGGAATTATACGCTGCGTAGAATCTGTGTTGAAGCTACGAAAGTAGGATCAGTCACTGATACGTTCGACAACCGCGCCGCAGCGCGTCAGCTTTTCCTCGAGACGTTCAAAACCGCGATCGAGATGGTAGACGCGATTGACAACTGTCTCGCCCTCAGCGGCAAGTCCAGCAATGACCAGCGAGACCGAGGCCCGCAAATCGGTCGCCATCACGGGCGCGCCCTTCAGCCGTTCGACACCGTCGATCTTAGCCGTCTGGCCCGATAGTGAAATCTTGGCGCCAAGTCGCGCCAGCTCCTGCACGTGCATGAAGCGATTTTCGAAGATCGTCTCCGTGATGTGGGAGGTGCCTTTCGCCTTGGTCATCAAGCCCATGAACTGCGCTTGAAGATCCGTCGGGAACCCTGGGAACGGCTGAGTCGTCACGTCGACAGGCATGATGCCGTGGCCGTTACGGACAACACGCAAGCCGGAATTGGTTTCGGAGATTTCCGCCCCGGCCTGACCGAGCGTGGTCAAGGCAGCGCTGAGCAAACTGGCATCAGCGCCTTCGAGGATGACGTCCCCGCCGGTCATGGCTACCGCCATGGCATAAGTTCCGGTCTCGATTCGATCCGGAATGACGCGAACGCGTGCTCCGGAAAGGCTCACGACACCTTCAATGGTGATTGTCGGCGTACCTGCACCGCTGACCTTCGCCCCCATGGCATTGAGACAGTCGGCCAGATTGACAACTTCGGGTTCCTGCGCGGCGTTTTCGAGGACCGTCTCGCCCTTAGCCAGAGTCGCGGCCATCATCAATACATGGGTCGCGCCGACCGAAACTTTCGGGAATACATAGCGGGTGCCGACGAGACCCCCCTTCGCACTGGCCTTGACATAACCATTCTCGATCTCGATATCGGCGCCCAGCGCGCGCAGGCCATCGATGAACAGATCCACAGGACGCGTGCCTATGGCGCAGCCGCCTGGCAGCGAGACCGTAGCAACCCCCATCCGCGCAAGAAGCGGGCCAATAACCCAGAAGCTTGCACGCATCTTGGAAACCAGCTCATAGGGCGCCATCGTATCGACAATATTGCGCGCGGTGAAATGG
>NZ_JBFUMG010000240.1:0-6377 GCF_054049495.1 Phyllobacterium sp. P5_D12
CCTCTTCGATGTCCACAGCCAGATAACCTTCCGGTACAGGCACACCAAAGGACTTCAGGACACCCTTGGCCTGATACTCATGAATATGCATTGAGGAAAACCTCCCCTTGAAATTTACGGATTTTGTGAAGGGCACCAGACCCTGGCCTGCGCCAGGGTCCAGCGGGGAGGGCTAGAGCAAACCTGCGCCTCTGGCCCATTTGTACTTCGCGCCCAGCACCTCAACTGGAAGCTCGGTCGAATAGGCATAGGCGGGGATGCCATGCTGGTAGAGATATTCGGCGGCCTCTTCGACCTCGACATCGCCGGCAAGCGACGCAACCATCGGCTTCTCGATACCCCTGGCTGCCATCTCCTCCTTCACCTCGACCATGAGCTTGGCAAAGACCATCGGCGGGGTCACGATCGTGTGCCAGTAACCGAGGATCAGTGCGTGGATGCGATCGTCCTCAAGGCCGAGTTTGACCGTATTCTTGTAGGTGAGGGGYGGTTCACCACCTGTGATGTCGACGGGATTGCCCGCGGCACCGAAGGGCGGAATGAACTTGCGGAAGGCCGCATCAAGATCGTCCGGCATTCCCATGAGACTGAGGCCGTTATCGACGCAGGCGTCGGAGAGAAGCACGCCCGAGCCACCGGCGCCGGTGATGATGACGACATTTTCTCCCTTCGGCGTTGGCATGACCGGAATGCCGCGGGCGAATTCGAGGAGCTGTCGCAGCGAGCGGGCGCGGATGACGCCAACCTGCTTGAAGACGTCCTCGTAGATCTTGTCGTTACCGGCAAGCGCGCCAGTATGGGAGGAGGCCGCTTTGGCACCGGCGGAGGTGCGTCCCGCTTTGAGGACGACGATAGGCTTCTTCTTCGAGACGCGTTTTGCTACTTCGGCGAAGGCACGGCCGTCTTTCAGATCCTCGAGGTGCTGGGCGATGATCCGCGTATTGTCGTCCTGCTCGAAGAAAGTAAGCAGGTCGTCCTCATCGATATCCGACTTGTTGCCGAGACCGACAATCGCCGACACACCCATCTTGGCCGAACGCGAAAAGCCGATGATCGCCATGCCGATGCCGCCGGACTGTGACGACAAGGCCGCCGAGCCTTTGACGTCATAGGCCGTGCAGAATGTCGCGCAGAGATTTTCCGGCGTGTAGTAGAAGCCGTAAATGTTCGGGCCCATCAGGCGGATATTGTATTTGCGGCCGATCTTGACGATTTCGTCCTGCAGCTCAGGTTCGCCGGCTTCGGCAAAGCCCGAGGGAATGAGGACAGCGCCGGGAATTTTCTTCTCGCCGCATTCCGCAAGAGCGCCGGCAACCAGTTTGGCGGGAATGGCAAAGACCGCCGTATCGATATCGCCCGGGACATCCTTGACGCTCTTATAGGTCTTGTAGCCGAGGATCTCTTCGGCTTTCGGATGGATCGGGTAGATTTGCCCTTTGTAACCGCCATTGATGAGGTTCTTCATCACCGAATTGCCGATCTTGCCATCCTCTGCCGAAGCGCCGATCACCGCGACCGCCTTCGGGCGCATGATGCGGTTCATGGATTTGAGAATTTCTTCCTGGGACGGGCGATGGCGAGGCTTGGCCTGGTTGTAGTCGATGACGATGCGCACGTCGGCGGCAATCGCACCTTCCCTGGTGGCAAAAACCGGGTTGAGATCGAGTTCGGAAATTTCCGGATAGTCGTCAACAAGCTTGGAGACCTGCACAATCATATCCGCAAGCGCAATACGATTGACCGGCTCGCCGCCGCGCACGCCCTTCAACATTTCTGCTGCCTGAATGCTGTCGAGCATGGACAGGGCTTCGTCGTGCGTCACCGGTGCAAGACGGAAGGTAATGTCCTTCAGGACTTCGACAAGAACGCCGCCAAGGCCAAAGGCAACGAGCTTGCCGAAGCTGTCGTCGGTTACCGCGCCGATGATGACTTCGAGGCCGCCAGTCAGCATTTGCTGGACCTGTACGCCGACGATTTCCGCATCGGCCTTATAGGCCTGAGCATTGGCGATGATCTTGTCGAAGCTGGCCTTGGCTTCCTCGGCAGATTTGACGCCGACGATAACACCGCCTGCTTCCGTCTTGTGCAGGATATCCGGAGAGACGATTTTCATGACTACCGGAAAGCCCATGGCCGAGGCAAGCGAGGCGGCTTCGTCGGCACTGCCGGCAACACCTTCCTGCGGAACTGCTATGCCATAGGCATCGCAAATAAGCTTGCCTTCGGGTGCGGTGAGTGCCTGGCGGCCCTCGGCCCGCGCCGCTTCCAGTACGTTACGGACAACGGTTTTGTCGAGCATGATTTCCTCCGTGATGGCCGCGTGCACTCCCGGTGACGGCGGCATTGATGTGGCTTGGTTTGCCAGCGGCGCGAACTGGCTAAATCGTCTTTAGCGCCTTGATTGGTATATTGTATACCAGAAAAATGACTGTCAAGTCTTGATCTCTGGCCGTTAGCTGTTTGCTTCAATGCTGATTGAGTGTCTGATTGGTTTAATGCCTGGGCTGGAACGACCCAGCCCAGGCGAGTTCTATCGTGATGCTATTGGGCGGGCTGCAGGGCGTTCTCTTCCGTCCTGCGGATAATACCTGCGCGCCATGGCTTGAGTACGAACAGAGCCAGGAGGGAGGCGCCAGCATTCAGGATGACGCCGATGATAAATACCGCACCCCAATCGCCGTCCGCCGCCAGTGCCGTACCAAATGGCACCAGAAGCGCGGCGGTACCTTTGGYCGTATAAAGCAGGCCGGCATTGGTAGCAGCGAATTTGGAGCCGAATGTATCGGTGCAGGTAGAAGGGAAGAGCGAATAGATCTCGCCCCAGGCAAAAAACACCAGACTGCTCAAGATCACGAACATCATCGGGTCATGGGCGAAGAGGTAAAGCAGATATATGCCGATCGCCTCGATGCCGAAGGCGAAAAACATGGTGTTTTCACGTCCGATTTTGTCGGAAATCCAGCCGCAGAGCGGTCGGGTCACGCCATTGAGCAGGCGGTCAAGCGTAGCAGCCAAGGTGAGGGCTGGTATGCCAAGCCATACCGGAATATCGGCGACGCCGTAGTCCTTTGCCATCGGCGCAAGGTTGGCCGTAACAACGAGGCCACCGGCGCCCACTGCCACGAACATAAGATACATGAGCCAGAAGATCGGGTGCTTCACCACTTCGGAAGGCAAATACTGCCGGCGGCTCTGGATGATAGGGCCTTTGTTGCTGACTTCTGGAGTCTGACCCGGCTTCGGGGCAAAGAGGAAGAACGCAAGGATCACGATGATAATGCCTTGCCCCAGCCCGAAGGTGAGGAAGGTATGTGCGAAGCCGAAATGGGCGATCGTTGCCTGGATCGGCCAGACCGTCAGGGCGGAACCTGCGCCAAAACCCGCTGCTGTGATGCCCGCAGCAAGTCCACGCCGGTCCGGGAACCATTTCAACGCGTTGCCTACACAGGTGCCATAGACTGCACCCGCACCGATACCGGCGACAGCTTGGCCAACGCAGAATAGAAACAGCGTATCGGCTTGCGAGTTAATGACCCATCCAATAGCGCATAGCACGCCGCCGAACATAATGACGATCTTCGGACCGTATTTGTCGACGAACCAGCCCTCTATCGGAACCAGCCATGTTTCGAACAGGACGAAGAGCGTGAATGCCCATTGAATTTCCGCACGCCCCCAACCGAATTGTTTGGTAATTTCGGGAACAAAGAATGTCCAGCCATATTGAAGATTGGCGATTGTAACCATACAAATCACGCCAATTGCTAACTGTCCCCATCTGAATCCGTCGCTGACCTGCTGCGAGCGGAACTCCTCTTTTACCGCTTGAGTCATGTTCATCCCTTTCTACGCCTTTTATGTAGCTATAATGCCATGCGCTGATTGGGACATACTGGTATCTGTTATACCAAAAGACAAGAGCCAAGCTGGTATTGCTATACAACTTTTGTAAAAACTGAATGTATTCAAAACGTTAAACGGCCGCCGAAGGCAATTCGGCAACCGTTTAAGGGGAGGACAAGTAATTTTTTAGCGATTAAAGACCGAAAGGTTCGCTGTTTTTGTTGCGTGCATTTATGCGTGCAACGCTGTCGAGAAAGGCAAGAATCGTCTCGATGATACCGCGACGGGCGGTGCGATCGGTTATATTGGCTATTTCTGCACGTGCCGGCATGATTTGACACTCCTGTTTACCGTTTAACATGGCCCTTATCTGGCATACCATATCCCAGTTCACAACGGCGCCAGACGCATATCAGCATCCCATTTTTGCATAGGTTGTGCACCGCACACTCTTACAACGCTTCAGGTAGGCCTTTTGTTTCGATGTTTTTTACACCTCGCAACTGGTTTTCCCCACTGCGGGATTATCTTTGTCAAGGGTGTTTGACTTATGGTATTTATTATGCCAGAAATTCTGCAAGAGCACTTCAGCTGCCCCGACACGCGGGTAAGGAAGCGCCGCGGACTTTGTAAATCCGGCTCGGCTCTTTCGACTGTCTCCGCTGGTTGCGTCTTTGAGGCGGCAATCCGGGGCAGGGGGAAGACAGAGCCCATCGATCTCAACGAGCGTTATCGCATGCAAAATCTCTATGAAGCTGAGCCACTTAGCTCCCTGAACAAGACACTGCTGGTGCGGCAACCGCATGTAGAGCTGCATGCCGGGAACAGGTGGACAGCCAAGCGCCAACGATAAGAGACGACAAAATTCAATAGGAGGAAAGACGTTCATGACAATCGTCACAAAGGTTGAGAAGGCCACATCAACGGCTGAAGATACATTGAAGCGGAAGGTACGCGACGGGAGCGTGGTGTCCGGTGGCCATCTGGTGGCGCGGGCGCTCAAGAATGAAGGTGTCGACACTATTTTCACGCTTTGCGGCGGTCACATCATCGATATCTATGACGGCTGCATCGATGAAGGCATCCGCATTATCGATGTGCGCCACGAGCAGGTCGCTGCTCATGCGGCCGATGGTTATGCCCGCCAGACGGGCAAGATGGGCTGCGTTGTCACGACCGCCGGTCCAGGCTGCACTAATGCGGTAACGGGTATCGCCACGGCATTCCGCTCGGAAAGCCCGGTGCTTCATATTGGCGGGCAGGGCGCCTTGACCCAGCACAAAATGGGCTCGCTGCAGGATCTGCCGCATGTCGACATGATGACGCCGATCACCAAGTTTGCCGCCTGCGTTTCCTCGACCGAACGCATTGCCGATATGATTTCCATGGCGGCGCGCGAGTGTTTCTCCGGTGCGTCTGGACCTTCTTATCTGGAAATTCCGCGTGACGTTCTGGATCGCGAAATCCCTATTGAAAAGGCCGTCATACCGCAGCCCGGCAAGTACAGGGCATCGACCTATTCAATCGGCGATCCAGCGGATATCGAAAAGCTGGCTGATGTTCTGGTGGATGCCGAACGCCCGGCAGTTCTATTCGGCCAGCAGGTCTTCACGTCGGGCAGCACGCAGGCTGCAGTCGAATTGCTGCGCGGGCTGGATATTCCCGGCTACTTCAACGGCGCAAGCCGCGGCACGCTGCCGATTGGTGATCCTCATCATTTCGACCGCACACGCGGCTTTGCATTCAACAATGCCGATGTGATCGTTGTCATTGGTACGCCGTTCGACTTCCGCATGGGCTATGGCAAGCGGATTTCCAAGGACCTTACCCTGGTACAGATCGATCAGGATTACCGCACCGTCGGCAAGAACCGCGATGTCGATCTGGGTCTCGTTGGCCATCCGGGCGCCATACTTTCGGCGGTCCTGCAGGCCGCTTCCGCCCGGATCGACAAGGGCAAGCGCCAGGCACGCCGCGAGTGGATGAAGACCCTCGAGCAGCAGGAAGTTATCGCCTATGAGAAGGTGCTGCCGCTTCTCAAGTCGGACCAAAGCCCGATCCATCCCTACCGTGTTGCATACGAGCTCAACGAGTTCCTCGGCGAGGATACGATCTACATCGGCGATGGTGGCGACGTGGTGACCATCTCAGCTCAGGCGGTGCGCCCGCGCAATCCGGGTCAATGGATGGATCCCGGCGCACTTGGTTCGCTGGGCGTCGGAACCGGCTTCGCGCTTGGGGCCAAGCTCGCTCATCCGCAAAAGGAAGTGCTTTGCTATTATGGCGACGGCGCATTCTCGATGACTGCCTTCGACATGGAAACCTGTGACCGGTTCAACGCGCCTTATCTTGCGGTTATCGGCAACAACTCTTCGATGAACCAGATCCGTTATGGCCAGGTTGCAAAATATGGCGAGGAACGCGGCAATGTCGGCAATAAGCTTGGCGACGTCGAGTTTTCCAAATTCGCGCACATGCTCGGCAATCACGGCGAAGAGGTTCGTGAAGCTTCCGAAATTCAGCCGGCGCTGCTG
>NZ_JBFUMG010000241.1:0-6367 GCF_054049495.1 Phyllobacterium sp. P5_D12
GGTGAAACTGTAGAGGTCGACGGCCTCCTGATCCGCCTGTTCGCCTTCGTCAAGCAATCGCTTCAGCGCCTCGCCCTTCAGGCCATAGGCCTCGGAAATCAGCTGTGAAACGCGTTTGCGCTCCGCCTTGCCTCGGTTACCGTCTGCATCCATCACATGGAACAGCAAGGCTGCAGCCGCGAGGCGCGGATCTTTTTTTGAAAAATGCTCCTTGCTGTTGTCGCCCGACGGCAAGGATTTGAAAAACGTCACGAGACTATCGAGCATAAAGGGAAATCTTTCGCGTCTATCAAGATGGTACTCATCCACCCATATCGCTGTTTATACGCCTAAACCACTGTACATCTTGCCGCAAAGACGACAGTGGCCATCACGTTTCGATGATTAGAAAAGCCGGAACTTCTTGTTTCGCTCCGCTCCATCCTTAGGCCGCACGCCCGGGTCATCCGGCATAGGAAAAACGAATTCCTCATCCTTTTCTTTGGATTTCAGTGGCTTTTCCGGAAATGCGGGCAAAACGGAAGCTATTCTCTCCGGATTGACCGTTTCTGTGGGCTTCGAGACCGGCCGTTCCTTGGGCTCTACCGGTGGCTCAAGTTGCACAATTTCAGCATCCACGACATCCGCTTGGCCACGATCTTCCTTGGAAGCTTGCTTTTCTGCTTCAAGAACGACGGGCCTGGCCGGTATGAGTGGCTTCACTTCTTCGCGAGGTCGCGCTGGTTCTGTTGCCAACGCCCTGTCGAAATCATCGCCGGAATCGATGACCGGACCAAGCTGTTCAACAGGAACCTTCCATTCGAAGGCGTCGAGCCTGCCAGTCACGGGAGATGCCGGCGCCCAGCGTTCCGAAACGTAGCCATCGGCTGTCCAGGCGGGATCGCGTGGCGCTTTGACAGCACGCGACAGCCACTGCCGGACGCGGCCTTGATCGCCGGTTTGCGCTTCTTCGATATCGGCCAGCAGAAGATATGCACTCTCTCGCGGTGCACTGCGGAGCACAGCTTCCGCCGCCTCCCTCGCTTCCTTTAATTCGCCTGCCGCCAGTGCGGCCTGGGCGATGGCCAGGCTCGACTCAGGGTGATGCGGATAGAGCGACGCCAGATGACGGGCGCGCTTGAGGCGATCCAACACCGAATCGCCAAGCCGCGCGTGCACATAGGTTTCGGCAACTTCCGGATGAGGTTGCTTCTTCCAGCTATATTCCAAGACTTTCGACCCTTTGCGCAAGTCGCCTTGGCTGAACAACGTTTTTGCGGCGATGATCGCAGCTGGTATGAGATCAGGTGCCATTTTGTTGGCCTCTATGGCGGTCGATTTGGCGCTCGCGGGGTCACTTTCGAAGGTTTCGATTGCCTTGGCCGTCAAGAGCACCGCGCGCTCGCGCTTAGCCTTCTCCTTGTCGACCTGCTTGGTCGCTTTCTGCTTTTCGAGTAGCAAGAGCGCTCCATCCCAATCACCATGCGTTGTTTTCTGGCCAAGGGCTGCCGATGCTGCCCATTCGACATTCGGGGCCAGCAAAGCGGCTTCCTCAGCGTAGTGCCTTGAAGCATCGCGTGCGCCAAGGCGCTGCGCTTCAAGGTAAAGCCCCCGCAACCCGAGGAGCTTCGTTTCTGGATCTTCGAGCATGGCTTCGAATTTGGCCCGCGCATCCTCGGGGCGCCCCTCGAGCATGGCGGACTGGGCATCAAGCAGTTTGATCAGCGGCTCCTGATCGACGTTCAGCAGCTTTTCTGCCTGTTTGATCATTCTGCGTGCGGTCTCGCCATCACCAGCACCTGCGGCGATCAGTCCGGTCGACAGCGACTGATAGCCCCGATCGCGTTTGCGCGCACGGAAATGACGGCGCAGCGCGTAAGGCGACGTGACGAGGCTCTTGACAATCCACCAGGTCAGCATGACTGCAGCGACGATCGCGACGATCGCAGAAGCTGCCACCATCAGCGTAACCTTGTACTGCATGCCGGCAAGGGTAACGACCAAATCGCCGGGCCGATCTGCAAGCCACGCGAAACCGACACCGAGCAACAGAACGACAAGAAGGAAGAACAGAATACGAATCATGATCTTGCTCCTAATTAGCCGCTGCTGGTGACTTGATGCCGGTCAAGGCATCGGACAAGGCCTTCGACACGACGTCCCCGGCCTTTTGCCGGGCCTTCATCGCATTGGCGAAATCCATGGAAACAGCCTTGGCGTTCTCCGGCAGTTTCTCCCATTCGGCAATGGCGGCACCAAGGTCGCCTGCATTCAAATGCGCTTCGATCCGTGCCGTGATTGCATCGACGCCCTCGCCCTCCACCATCCCGACCGGACGCGCCTGCACCAAGCTGCTCGCGCTTGCCCACAAGCGATCGACCACCCCGGCATTGGGATCGACCGTGTGAGCGCTAGCGATGATTTTGGGAGCGACATCAGCGAATTGGCTGACCAGCACGTTGAGCGTCGGAATGCCTTTCGCAGCAAACTCCCGGAGGCTCTCGACCTCTCCTGCTGCTGGCGCAACCGCGACGTAAGTATCCAGTTCGGCCGCGAACGGTTCGCCGCGATCGATAGCGGCTTTCATACCCGTTGCTGCCATGGCAAGTGCCATATTGGCCTGCGCCGAGGGGTCGTTGACTTTCGCCTCCAGAGCATTCAACCGCTCAGTAGCCCCCGCGGCGACTCCGCCAGCCTGCTCCGCCTGTTGCTGACTGCTGTTCAGCTGAGTTTCCAGAGCAGCGAGGCGCGCATCAATGCCACTGGTATCGACGACTGCGCCAGAGCCCGCATTCTTCTGGATATCCGCAATACTTTGCTTGATTGCGACAAGCTCCGCGGAAAGACCAGAGACCTGGCTTGCAGCCTGTTTGGCGTTCTCTACCGCACCGTTAAGCGCCACCTGCGCACCTTCATCCAGCGTCTGAGTCGCTGGTCGCGCATTTCGTAATTCAGCCATCTGCTGCTCGAGCGCTGAAGTATCCGCCTTTGGCGATGGCAGGACACCCGCCCATTGCAGGGCCGCGGCGCCGACAAGAGCTACAATGCCACCAATGATTCCTGATACAAAGCGGCCCAATGGGTCATTTGGCTTTGATCCGGAGGACGACACCATTGGCCGCGAAGATTTCGATTGAGCAGAGGAATTGGTTCGCCCAAATGACTGCCCGGTCTCCGAAAAGCCCGAACCCGGTGGCGCATCTCCGCGCGGCTCAACGCCCGGCGTTTCCTTTGACTTTTCCGCCGCATTTGCCTTCGCGTCAGCGGCTGGGTCGAAGCCGACCGGTTCGGGCTGCGGTATGTCGTCTGCCGTGGATGCAGCCTTGTTGGCCACCAATGGCGCCATTTCGATTGTCACAGGTTTGYGGGCAGACTTCGAATGACGCGGAACGGATGATTTGGCCATAGACAGACTTTCCTGAACGTAAGACTTCTCGTGACCCGAAGTTAGCAAGGAAGTTGCGGTTGCGAAACCACACGTATTCATTGCGGTAAGCGGGTAGAATCCTGTGCCTGCTGCAGAAGGTCGAAGAGAGCATCCTCATCCGGCCTGTTTGCCACATGGATTAAAGCCTTGTTCAGTCCAGCCAGAGCGCTTGTAACACGAGGGGAGAGGCAGAAAATGGATGTGTTATCAAAATGATGGGCGATTTCCATCTGGCTTATCAGACGCAAGAACTCTTCAGCGCCCCAACGAGAATACAGGAGGCAATGATCGATCCTACCCTTATCGAAAAATTCTACCAGAAACTCAGTCGTATAACTGACTAAAACAGTATCGTAGGTCATCATCGGCTTAAAATGCATACCTAATGTACGGAGAGCATGCTCAAAATCCGACGCGCGAACGCGCCCTGTCACATAAAGAACGCGGGCTCCGGTACATAACTCCTCACCTATGGTTTGAGCAAGCGACGCACCATCCCTGTCTCCCGTTGTCACCGTTTCAAACCCGCGGGCGCGCGCCGCAGCTGCGGTCGCTTCTCCGACAACGAAACAGGGCAGCGCAAAGAACGGTTGCAACACCTTGTCCGGTGCTTGCCGCAATGCATTCGCACTTGTCACCGCAACCGCGTCGAATTTTCCTCTGGGCGTTTTTACCTGAAGCGGAACAATCTTGGTGAGGGGTAAAACCAAAGGCAAGAAGCCATTGCCAAGCAGACGTTCGGCAGTTTTGGTCGCGCCCGGCTGAGGCCGTGTGACCAAAACGGTTTTCATGTCAGAACCAATCCGTGAAGAAATGTGGTCCGGCGAGTTTACGCACCCGCAGCGCCGCGTCCTGACCGATTTCGACAGCGTCGGAGAGCGCACCGTCACCTGTGACCTCATGTACCTCGCTGCCATTTGGCAAGAGTATCATGCCATGGAATTGAAGCCTCCCTCCCGATACCGTCGCCAGACCGGCGATTGGCGTACGGCAGGAACCATCGAGCGAACCGAGGAACGCACGTTCGCATGCCAGCGCCGTTGAGGTCGGCAAGTGGTTGAGCGGCGCCAATAGCGCATCGACACGATCATCCCCAATGCGGCTTTCTACCGTGATTGCACCTTGTCCAGGAGCTGGCGGAAAAGCTTTTGCATCCATAAGCTCGGTTGCAACATGACCGAGGCCGAGACGTTTTAAACCGGCATAAGCGAGGAATGTTGCATCCACCTCGCCGTCCGCGAGCTTGCGCAGCCGCGTCTCGACATTCCCGCGAAAAGTGATGACCTTGAGATCGGGGCGTGCGCGGTGGATCAGTGCCTGCCGCCGCAGAGATGCAGAACCGACTACAGCCCCGTTCGGCAAATCCAGGAAGGTCTTTGCCGCACGGCCAATAAAAGCGTCGCGAGGATCTTCGCGTTCGAGGAAGACAGACAGATGCAGCCCTTGTGGCAGAACGGTTGGCATATCCTTTGATGAATGCACAGCAAGATCGAGGCGGCCGTCGGCAAGCTGTTCCTCGATTTCGAGCGTGAACAAGCCTTTTCCGCCAACTTCAGACAGGGGTCGATCCTGTATCCGGTCACCGCTTGTGGAAATGGCCACGATTTCGATGTCTTCATCGCGAAGTCCGTGGGCCTTTATCAGAAGGTCACGCGTCTCATGGGCTTGTGCGAGCGCCAGTGCACTCCCACGTGTACCAATCTTGAGCGTTTTTGTTTGCATTGGCGGCTGTCCGTGTTACGCGAATTCGAGTTGAGCGTTCTACTAACGACCTTTTGGCAGGTCGACAATGCGGCGAAGGATATCAGGTTTACCGATGCGGGTACTAGGTATTGAGACAAGCTGTGACGAAACGGCGGCGGCGGTAGTCGAGCGCGACGACCTAGGCCACGGGCGCATCCTTTCGAACGTCGTCCTGAGCCAGATCGACGAACACGCGCCCTATGGCGGCGTGGTGCCGGAAATTGCTGCGCGCGCCCATGTCGAAGTACTCGATCGGTTGATTGGGCAGGCATTGCACGAAGCGCAGATAACTCTGGATGATGTCGATGCTGTGGCTGCCACCGCCGGTCCGGGCTTGATCGGCGGATTGATTGTCGGTTTGATGACCGGAAAGGCGATAGCGATGGCCAGTCAGAAGCCTTTTTACGCCATCAATCATCTCGAGGGCCATGCGCTGACCCCGCGCCTGACCGATCGCATTGATTTTCCTTATCTGCTGCTGCTCGTCTCCGGCGGCCACACGCAGATGGTTCTGGTCAAAGGTCTTGGCGATTATGAGCGGTTGGGCACGACCATAGACGATGCCCTCGGCGAAGCATTCGACAAGACCGCCAAACTACTCGGCCTGCCCTATCCGGGAGGGCCTGAAGTGGAGAAGGCAGCTCTGCTCGGCGATCCCAGCCGATTCACCCTACCGCGTCCGCTGAAAGGCGAGGAGAGACTGGATTTCTCCTTTTCAGGTTTGAAAACGGCGGTGCGGCAACTGGCGACAGAGTTGGAACCGTTATCGCAAATCGACGTCAATGACATTTGCGCCGCTTTTCAAACCGCCGTCGCCGACACACTCGACGACCGGGTTTCGCGCTCACTGCAGCGGTTTCGCGCGAGTTTCCCGGATGTCAAGAAGCCGGCATTGGTTGTTGCCGGTGGTGTTGCCGCAAACAAGGTTCTGCGTGACGGTCTGCAGCGTCTATGCTCGGATAATGGCTTCCGCTTCATTGCACCACCCATGGCCCTTTGCACAGACAATGCCGCAATGATTGCGTGGGCGGGTGCCGAACGGGCTGGTCTCACACCTGCCGATTCGCTCGATGTTGCCCCGCGCTCGCGTTGGCCACTGGACATGCATTCAACGCCCTTGATCGGCGCAGGCCGCCGTGGAGCCAAGGCATGAGCAAACCTTCAATCGCCGTAATTGGCGGAGGCGCCTGGGGTACTGCGCTTGGTACCATGGCCGCC
>NZ_JBFUMG010000242.1:0-6338 GCF_054049495.1 Phyllobacterium sp. P5_D12
GGATCACCTGAACAGTCGCGCCGAGGTAGTCTCCGCGGCGTTCCTTTTCGATGATGTTCCGGTAGATCCGCCCAGTGGTGATATTGTCCTGTTTGTTGGCAGGACGCCCGGTGAAGCGCTCATAGTGACCAAGGTCGAGGTCAGTTTCAGCGCCATCATCGGTGACAAAGACCTCACCATGCTGGTAAGGCGACATCGTGCCGGGGTCGACGTTGAGATAAGGGTCGAGCTTGCGAATCCGTACACGGTATCCACGAGCCTGGAGGAGTGCCGCCAAAGCGGCAGCAGCGATGCCTTTTCCGAGGGAAGAAACCACGCCGCCAGTGATGAAAACATATCGGGCCATGGGCTTATCTCGTTAGTCCTTTGCAAGTGATTTGGCCACAAAAAAATTCGGCCCTAAAGCCGTTTTCCCCGTCCCAATCATTTTCCATTCCAAACGAAACGGCCAGACGCGAGGTCTGGCCGTTCCAACAAATTCAACAATAGTTCTTACAGAACAATAACTTCCGTGCCAATGCTGACGCGGTTGTAAAGATCGATCACATGGTCATTGACCATACGGAAGCAACCGTTCGATGCGGAACTTCCGATGCTCGACGGCACGATCGTTCCATGAATGCGGATGTGCGTGTCCTTGTTGCCCTGCGACAGGTAAAGTGCGCGCGCACCGAGCGGATTGCCTGGGCCGCCATCCATGCCGTTTTCATATTTGGCGTAGTGGGCAGGTTCCCGTTCGATCATCTCTTTGGTCGGAATCCAGCGTGGCCATTCACGTTTCGTCTGGACCACGGCTGTGCCCTTGAATTCAAGGCCCTCCTTGCCGACTGCAATACCGTAGCGGCGAGCCGTGTACGAGCTTTCGACGAGGTAGAGGAACTTTGCCTTCGGATCAATTACGATCGTGCCCGGCTTGTAACCCGTGAACTCGACGTCCTGGGGCATGTATTTCGGGTCGATCCCGTATTTGTTCTTGGCTTTGGCAGGCTGCACCGGCTTGCGAACTTCTGCAACCTCGATCGGCTGCGCTGCCGCTTGGGCATCAGCGTCGGCCTTGTCATTGCCGCCAAGCCCGAATGGATTCAGAATTTTTTTGATAATTGGTTCTGCGGATGCCGGGCCCGACAAGGCCAGGAGCGACATTCCTATAAGCAGAGAGCGACGTGACAGCATAGTTTAAAGTTCCCGCGTAGATTGCAAAACGCCATCAGCAGCGTTTGCGAGGCCCCCAAGGCCAATCTGATATCGCGATATCCGAAGACCAGTTTCTTCTCAATGCAAATCGCTGTGAAGAATACCACAGATTCATTGTTCGCATCAAAAGGTTGCGGAAGCGCAACACATTTTACGCGCTTCCGTCAATCAAACGATTTAGCGGTCCGAATTACTGCGAATTCGGGACCGGATTTGCCGGTTGTGCGGGCGTAACCGGAGCTGTCGGCGCAGGTAGCGTCGATTCGGGCGCAGCCGGAGCAGTGGTACCTGGCGCCGCCGAACCGGCTGCCGGCGCATTGGAGGCAGGCGGCGTCGCATTATTGGACGAAGGGCCACCCAGCTGGTTGAGAATGCCACCACTCGTCGGAGGCTGCTGGCCTGCGGGCTGAGTCCCAGTGGTCGTGGGGATACGGTTGAGAATGTCAGTCGGATTTTCACCGTAGCGGGCCATGATGCCGAGCGCCAAAGACGTAATGAAAAAACCCGTTGCGAGGATCGCCGTCGCCCGTGTCAGCACGTTTGCAGCACCTCGAGCCGTCATGAAGCCCGAGCCACCACCAATTCCAAGACCACCACCCTCGGAGCGCTGCATGAGCACGACCCCGACAAGGGCAAGTACAATCAGAAGATGAATCACGATGACGACGGTTTGCATGGGGTATTTTCTGCTTTCAAGGGGTCGGACGCGGCTCTTTACACCGTATCGGCCAATAAACCAAGCCCGTCAGGTGACAGTTTTCTTGCGCTTTTCGCGGTTTTTCCGTCGCTCAAAGAGAATGATACGCCTCACAGATGGCGAGGAAGTCCGCTGCTTTCAAGCTCGCGCCACCAACAAGCGCGCCGTCGACATTTTCGACCCCCAGAAGCTCCACCGCGTTGGCCGGCTTTACCGATCCGCCATAGAGGATGCGCATCTTAGCGCCTTCACCACCGAAACGCGTGCTCAACGCGGAACGGATAAAGGTATGCACTTCGTGTACATCCGTGGCGGTCGGTGTCAGACCCGTTCCAATGGCCCAGACGGGTTCATAGGCTATAATGCTGTTGTCGGCGTTGGCGCCATCTGGAACCGAACCCGAAAGTTGTGTAGCAACTACGTCGAGTGTAGCGCCTGCCTGGCGCTGCGCTTCTGTCTCGCCAATACAGATGATCGCCACAAGCCCCGCTTCCCACGCTGCCCTTGCCTTTGCGTTGATCATTTCGTCCGTTTCGCCATAGTCCCCCCGGCGTTCGGAATGTCCGACAATCACGTGGGATGCGCCGGCATCTTTCAACATGTCTGCCGAAATACAACCGGTATACGCACCTGATTTTTTTGCGTGGCAATCCTCTCCACCGATACTCAACGCTTCACCCTCGACGGATTGAGCAGCACGGAAGACAAGCGTTGCGGGCACACAGATCAACGCGTCGATCTTCTCGCCAATCGCGGAATTCGGCCGATTGACGATGATACGCAGTTCCTCGAGCGACTCTCCGGTACCATTCATTTTCCAGTTACCAGCAACGAGCGGACGGACATCTGGGGTCATTGAGCGTTCCTTATGCGATTGTTTTGGCAATTTCTCAGTCTGACTAGCAAATTCACTCGATAAAGCAATCGACACAAGCCTTCCATGACGCTATTCCCCTATGGATTCAAATAAGCCTCTTGACTGATACGGTGACTTTTAATGCTCGACTCTCTCCGCAATGTTGCACAAACTTGGGTGGCAAAAGTGCTCATGGGCCTTCTCGTGGTCAGCTTTGCCGGATGGGGTGTTTCCAGCACGATCCTCGGTGCAATAAGCGGCAGTGCAGCCATTCGCGCCGGGCATTCCGAAGTGTCGCCGGTCGATTACCGCTTGGCCTACGATCGCCAACTGGCTGCACTATCGCAGCGCTTCGGTCAGCGCCTCACGCGCGAGCAGGCCGATGCCATCGGAATTGGTCATCAGGTGCAGGGACAGTTAGTTGCCGGCGTGGTTCTCGACGAACAGGCGCGTACAATGTCGCTCGGCCTGTCAAAGGATCGTCTGGCACAGCTCGCCGCTGAAGATCCGGCATTCCAGGGTGCCGATGGCCGCTTCAATCCAGCACAGTTTGATATGGTGCTCCGCAACGCCGGTATGAGCCCGCAAAGCTATCTCGACAACCGTGCACAGGTCGCACGCCGTCAGCAGATCGTCGAAGCCGTTGCCGATGGCGTCAAGGCGCCTGACACCCTCCTTAAAGCGGTTGCTCTTTATAAGGGCGAGTCACGCACGATCGATTACGTCGCCATGCCGAAGAGCTTCATGAGCGATATTGCCGATCCCAGCGATGCGGATTTGAAGACGTATTTCGATGCAAACAAGGAAGTTTACGGCGCGCCGCAATACCGCAAGGTAAGCTATGTCAAGCTTGAGCCGAAGGATATCGCCAATCCGGCTTTGGTGACACCCGAAGAGATCAAGACTGAATATGACAACAACACCGCGCGTTATTCGACGCCGGAAACGCGCACCATCGAACAGTTGACCTTTGCGAATGAAGATGCAGCAAAGGCTGCATACGACAAGATCGTGGCCGGAACCAGCTTCGACGATATTGTCAAGTCGGAAGGCAAGAAGATGGATGACGTTCGTCTCGGCACATTCCCGAAAACCGGCCTGCCCGATCAATCGATTGCCGATCCGATCTTTGCGCTTCAGGCAAACGGTGTCAGTGACGTGCTGAAGGGTGCATTTGGGCCAGTTCTCGTTCGCGTATCGGCTATCAATCCTGAGGTCACCAAGCCTCTCACCGAAGTCGAGAAGGATATTCGTGAGACCTTAGCTTTGACACAGGCAGCGTCCGCGATTGCTGATGTGCACGATGCCTATGAGAATGCGCGGGCTGACGGTGCGAGCATGGCAGAGGCCGCAGCAAAGCAGAACCTGAAGGTCGTAACGATTGATGCAGTCGATTCCAGTGGCCATGGTGCCGATGAGAAGGAAATTGCCAATCTGCCCTTCGATGAGAACCAGTTGGCAGCAGTCTTCCAGGCGGACGTCGGCTTCGACAATGAACCGTTCAACCTCGGTACGAACAGCTATCTCTGGTATGACGTCGATAGTGTAACGCCTGCCCGTGAGCGCCCGCTCGATGAAGTAAAGCCGCGCGTTGTTGCGGCGTGGAAGGCGGCCGAAGCCGAAAAGCGTCTCAACGAGAAAGCCGAGGAGGTGCGCAAGCGTGTCGCCGGCGGCACATCGCTCGACGATATCGCGGCAGAATTCAAATTTACCAAGGATACGAAACGCGGCATTACGCGCCAGAGCAAGGATACGGATCTCGGTGAAGGCGGCGTTGCATCGGTCTTCGATGGTCCGGAAGGACTTGTTGGTGTGACGGAATCGGCGTCCGACGGCTCGAAACTCATCTTCAAGGTCTCAGAGTCGATCGAACCGGCGAATGTCGGACCGGAAACCCTAACGACCGTGGAGCGAGATGCATTCGGTTCTCGTATTGCCGACGACCTGCTCGACCAGCTCGTCGCGCAATTGCAGACTGTATATCCAGTTTCCATCAACCAGACCGTCATCAATCAGGCACTTGCACGTTAGGTCAGACAGAAAATGGCTGAATTAAAGCGCTTCATCGGCATAGCGGCTACAGGCAAGGCGCTCTCGCAGGAGGAAGCCGTCGAGGCATTTGACATCATGATGTCGGGACAGGCCACACCTGCCCAAATCGGTGCCCTGTTAATGGCGCTGCGGGTGCGTGGTGAAAATATCGACGAGATAACCGGCGCTGTTTCCGCCATGCGGTCCAAGATGCTGAAGGTGAATACCTCTTCGAATGCCATCGATATTGTCGGAACGGGTGGCGATCAATCGGGTTCATACAATGTCTCTACCTGCGCCGCATTCGTTGCCGCGGGTGCCGGTGTTCCCGTCGCCAAGCACGGCAATCGTGCCTTGTCATCGCGTTCCGGCGCGGCTGATACGCTGGCAGCTCTTGGAATCAACATCGAAATTGGCCCAGAACTGATTGCCACCTGCATCGAACAGGCCGGGATCGGCTTCATGTTCGCGCCGATGCATCACCCGGCCATGAAGCATGTTGGCCCCGCACGCGTCGAGCTTGGCACACGCACAATCTTCAACCTGCTTGGTCCTTTGACAAATCCGGCAGGCGTCAAACGTCAACTTGTCGGCGTATTCGCGCCTGAATGGGTCGAGCCCATAGCGCATGTCCTGAAAAACCTCGGATCTGAAGCCGTATGGGTTGTGCATGGCGATGGTCTGGACGAGATTACCACGGCCGGCGTGACCAAGGTGGCGGCGCTGGAAAACGGAAAAGTTCGCACTTTCGAGATCCATCCGGAATCCTTTGGCTTGCGGCTGGTGGATCCGCAGGATTTGAAGGGCGGTACGGCCGATGAGAATGCAGTGTCCCTGCTTTCGGTACTCGATGGTGCGCACGGCGCTTATCGCGATATTACCCTGTTCAATGCGGGTGCAGGGCTTGTAATTGCCGGTGTGGCGGCCGATCTCAAGATTGGCATAGAGATGGCGGCACATTCGATCGACAGCGGTGCTGCCCGAAATGTGCTTAAAAAGCTGGTTCACGTTTCCAATAGCGAGGCGCTTTGACCATGGTTGATATTCTTCGCAAGATCGAAGCTTATAAGCGCGAGGAGATCGCTGCTGCCAAGACACACGTCACACTTGATGAACTGAGAGCACAGATAAAGGATCAGGACTCACCGCGTGGTTTTCTCGCTGCCCTGCAAAAGAAACGCGCCGCCGGACAGTTTGCACTCGTCGCCGAGATCAAGAAGGCCAGCCCGTCGAAAGGCCTGATCCGTCCGGATTTCGATCCGCCAGCATTGGCGAAAGCATATGAGGCCGGAGGAGCCGCGTGCCTCTCCGTGCTGACCGACGCGCCGTCATTTCAGGGTGCTCCGGAATTCCTGCAAGCCGCCCGTGCTACGACCAGACTACCTGCCCTGCGCAAGGATTTCCTGTTCGATACCTATCAGGTCTATGAAGCGCGCAGCTGGGGTGCCGATTGCATTCTTGTCATTATGGCAAGCGTTACCGACGACGTAGCACGTGCGCTGGAAGAAACGGCCGTTGCGCTGGATATGGACGTGCTTGTCGAAGTGCACGATGAGGCAG
>NZ_JBFUMG010000243.1:0-6317 GCF_054049495.1 Phyllobacterium sp. P5_D12
GAACCATGATGGCGGACTCTTTATCGTTTCCCTGTCGGCGTGCAGCCATTTTACAAGCGTGCGCCTCACGGCGCGGTTGGCCTCCAGTTCAGAATTCAGTATGGAAAAGGCCAGTTCATGGAGTGTGTTTCTCATATTCTCAAAGGCCTGGGCATCGACATGGCTGAGTTTGGTCGCGGGTTCTTCGGCGTGGTTTCGTGTGGCACTGAATCCTGCCGCGAGGTCGTTCAATTCATTATCTGACATGATAAGATCCTCAAGCGTCTGCACGACGATTGTGCTTGGCGGCAGTAGTTTTGTGATGCCTGTTTACTTCCCTGATCGTGAAGTTCAGGAACTTTTCCGCAAAGTCGGGGTCGAGGCCGGTGGACAAGGCGAGGGAACGCAGTCGGCTGACCTGGAGCTTTTCGCGGTCCGGATCGGCCGAGGGAAGGTCTGCCTTGGCCTTGAGGGCACCGACCGCCTGAGTGCAGCGAAATCGTTCGGCAAGCATGTGGATCAGAGCAGCATCGATGTTGTCGATAGAGGAGCGTAGGTCGATGAGCTCAGTAGGTAAAGCCGATATCATCACAAATACCTTTTCTATCATTGTTTCGGGAAGGTGTGAGTTTGGATTGACGTCGCATGTTGCGACTATTGTCAGCTCTTGCGGCTAGTCGTGAATAGCAGATTGGCTAGCGTGCTTTTGAAGTTACTACTCTCCTCTTGAGCTAGCTATCCTCCGGCGGCAGAGGCTGTTGTGGCAATTGATGCAGGATCACCTATACATTCGTCTATGCTGCCGATATTTAGCCAAACGGCCCCGAGCTTGATCGTCCCGGTGCTGAAAGTTCGGTCGGCGCGTTCCAGCGAGGCGATTGAGGTAGTCTGCCATCCGGCCCTGCTTGCCGCTTCGTGTCTCCGTTTCGAGACGATTGACGAGGTCGACGACACTGAAGAAGCGCCCGCGTGTGCCATTGCGAATAACCGCACGGGCAATGGCGATGGCCAGATGCGACTTTCCTGTCCCCGTGCCGCCAACCAGCACCACAATTGCGCTGGTCGGCAACAAATGTGCCCGTGCTAGGTCGCGGATCAGTTCCTCATTGACGGGCGTGTTTGCAAAGTCGAAGTCATCGATATCCTTTGCCAGCGGCAGTTTTGCGATCGAGAGCTGGTCTCGGCAATCTCCCGACGATGCGGGGAGGCTCATGCTGGCGTTTGGTGCCGTTGCCCGTGATCTCGTTACGCAGTGCCGGCAGGCCGTAGACAGGGGTGAAACATGTCGGCCGGCTGCATGGCACGGACGCACCTGGTTCGAGACGCGCCCACATCGAGGGCGGACCGTGCGACCGCGGGCTACAGTGATGGTGCTGTCCATATTTGAGTCCCGGCATTTGGAATCCCGGCGAGCGAAGCTTAATTCAACGAGCCGGCCAACGCTTCCCAGTGTCACAGTTGACAGTATGCTCGCGAATTTGGTTGGCAGTAGATTTGCGTGAGCAGGAACGAAGACATTTCATCTGAAGAGGAAGACAAAATACCCAAAGGCTGCATTTTCCCCGCCTTCGTCCGGGAACCAACATCCAGGCGCAAGTCGCGATTGATACAGGTTCGCTTACTGAGTGCAGGGTAAAAAAACTAATGACCCATCCAGATTACGGGCGTTTGAGGCGTTCGGTTTTTTGAACAAGCTCTGCTAGTGACCGCGCCTTCATCTTTCGCATGAGGTTGCCCCGGTGCAACTTGACCGTAGCCTCGCTTATGCCGAGCTTGGCGGCGATGTGCTTGTTCATCGAGCCTTTCGCGATCTCCTGCATTACTTCCCGCTCGCGTGGCGTGAGTGTTGCGGCAAGCGCAGCAAGGCCGGCGGTTTCGGCATTGCTCAGGCGGTTCGCCCGGTCGATGTCAATTGCCGTATTCACCGCGTCGAGCATGTCTTGATCGCGGAAGGGCTTTGTAAGGAAATCGACAGCTCCCGCCTTCATGGCGTGAACCGACATGGGGATGTCTCCATGCCCGGTCATGAAGATCACCGGCTTGGTCCAACCGAGGTTGTTCAAATTCGCCTGCAGCTCTATACCGCTGAGGCCGGGGAGGCGAACGTCGAGCAGCATGCAGCCGACCCGGTCGGGGATGTCCGCTTCTAACAGTTCCTTGGTGGACGCAAAGCCGACACATTCGATGCCGACGCTGCGGAGCAAGTTGGCAAGCGCCGCCCGAATGAACTCGTCATCGTCGACGATCAATACGAGCGGCGCATCGTCTACATTTCTCTGTCGGGTGGGCATATCAGGCGCCTGGGCCGCACCGCCGGCCGGATCAAATCGATGCGTTTTGCAGTCTGTGCTCGATTTCCTCTAAGAAGCCGGGCAATGGGTACCAGCTGGAATGGACGAGATGCAGCGCGCCGTTGACAGTTGAGACGCCAATGGTTTGCTCCGCATCGTGGCCTCGAAGCACCACAGGACCCCAAAGGGCCTCGATCGTCAGATGTCCGATCGAAGAGGAATACGGGACCTGCCCAAGATTGGAGACGAGCATGGTTTCAGAGAAGGCGTCTGCGTTGAAACGAGCGCCATCAGCTTCATCCATGTCAGTCGACATTGCCTCATAGACCGCACTGAAGACGGGGGCTCCGCCCTCAAGCGTCTTCAGCGGAAGTATGGAAGCAGTTACTGACCTTGCCATCTCCCACGCATCGTTGGGCGCGTTGGGTTCGATCACCGTTGAAGCCTTGGCTACTGCAACAACGCACTCGTCGTTGAGCTCCAGTAGCTTGCGAAGGTCCACCGGAGAGAAGATGCTTACCGCACTGTCGCGCCAGGATGGGTCAATACTGCGACCTGCCAAAGTTGCTGTAGCACAAACAATACCGTTTATGGTGGTCCTTTCGAGACGAGCACGTTCGCGGAGTAGGCTGGTCGTTTCAGGTTTGAGGATAATGCTCCTTACGTGCACAGGCTTCTTCAGGCATTCGACAGCGAGCGTGTGCGAGAATTTCTTTCCAGGCGCCGATGATGGCCGTGTCGGAAAACCCAATTTCTGGTCGATCGAGGGCGGGAATTCATAGGGATCCAGCCGCTGCCCCGAAATTGCCGAAAGCAAATCCCGCAGCATAAAGATCGATGACAAGCCGTCAGCAATCGCGTGATGGGTGACCAGCAGAACGAAGGACTTCTCAATCTCATGGATCAACACCACGCGAGCAAGCGGCCCCTCCGTCGGATCAAACAGCGTACTGATTTCACGCTCCGCTTCTCTCTCCCACGTTGTTCCTGAAGGCGCGACGCGCAGCGGGACGGGGCGTCGGGAACCTTTGTAGAAATGGGGTACTCGCTGTCGCGTGGAATCGATCGAAACAGACAGCATTGGATGACGTGCCTGCAATGCATCTACAGCCGCCCTCCAATCAGTCACGAGAGTTCGTCCTTTTATCTCTACGACAATACAGAAATGCTTGGGACAGCTATGATCGAAGAGCCAGAAGAACTCCTCAATGACGCCTAGCGGTCGCACAACGTCGAAATCGGTATCCAAAACGCTATCCTCTTCATTCTAATCATTAATTTTCTATCGGCTGTAAGATGCTGCTTGGATCGAAGTTGACCACCGACGCCTCTCCGCCGAAACGCGACCACGTTTGGGACATGGCGCCTGATACAGCGCTGACCTCCAGGGCCTGCTCGATCACGAACTCACTGTGGTGGAGACGCTGCTCGCGCACTTTGGGGACCCGAAGCGCTGCTGCCCTTGATCGTATAATCCTACTGTCCCCGCGTTCCGAACGCCTTTACGTCACAACGAACGTGACAGTTGGTCATCGCCCTTCTGCGTTGCAGCCATAGCAACTGCACCAGCGACCGTGCCGTCATTGACTGCCTTCTGTATCGCGGCATCGATGGATTTAAACTTCGCATTTTTGAGGCGCGGGCGTTGGSTGGCTGCCTGAACAGCGCTTGCCCCAAGACATGCCGCCGCGGCGCCCATGGTGCCGCGCGTCAGCACCGCTCTTCTTCTCGTCATCTCATTCATGATCGTTCACCTTGAATCCAGACGGATCGCGGGTCTGGTAAACCRCTCGCCTTCGAAAGGCTGACGGCGAATACCTATCAYAGAGCCAAGCCTTGCTAAAAGATCATAATAGTCATATTACAAATGACAAAAAATCACTGTATTTCCCTTTCACGGAATGCGAAAGCCTTGTCATGAGCTTTGACGGACGTCTTCTTACTGGGGTGAGTGTATTCTTGGCAGTTGCCGACGCCGGTAATTTCGCCAAGGCCGCCGACGTGTTGGGAGTGACCCCTTCCGGTATCAGCCGGTCAATCGGGCGACTTGAAACGAGGATGGGCGTGCGCCTGTTTGACCGCACGACGCGTTCCGTCGCGCTGACTGAAGAGGGACGGCTGTTTCGTCTGCAGGCCCTACCGCTAGTCGCCGGTCTGGAGGAGGCCGCCGCGATGGCCGCGGGATCAGCAGCGGCGGTCGCCGGGAGGCTGCGCGCATCGATCGACCCTTGGTTCGCAAGGATGGTATTAGCACCTCAGCTTCCGCGGCTCACTGCAAAATATCCGGATCTGAAAATCGATCTTATGACGACGAACGCGCGTGACGACATGATGAGCGGGTTCGATGTGGCTGTCCGATTTGGCTCGTCCAATGCCGGGTCACTAATAGCAAGAAAGCTTTTGGATATCCGCGTCATCACGTGCGCGGCCCCCGCCTATCTCGAGAAATTCGGCGAGCCGGTCCGGCCGGAGGATATAAATGGTTACGAAGTAATTCTGTTCCGAGACCCCGAAACCGGCCGAGCTTTCCCATGGGAATTTCATCGAGGTGGTGAAGTTGTCAGCGCGAAAGTCGACGGCAGGATAATTTTTGACGACCCATCCGCTGCCATTGCCGCCTGCGTTGCCGGCCAAGGTATCTTCCAGAGCCTGGAGATCGGTTTGGATCCCTGGCTCAAAAGCGGCGGACTGAGACAAATACTCAAAGACTGGTCGGACGAGCATTTTCCCTTGTATGCATACCATCCGGCGCGCCATCTGCCACCGGCAAAGGTAAGAGCTTTCCTCGATTTTGTGCAGCAGATCGCCAAGGAGAAAGCGCGCGACAGCTGAGGGAAAAAGAAGATATCTTTTCCGGCCGAACCGGTGATTGGGTTAAAGTCAAGTGCGTCCAGAGCGAGGCTTTCTTCATCGTCGGCTAATGAGACGTCGACGGCGTCCCTATCGGCTTTGGCTCATTGGTGCTTGCTCTTACCGCGATGCCGATCTCGTCCGCGTCGGAAGCGTCGGCACCGGCTTCATGGAAGCCGAGGTGATCAGATTGCGGAAGATGCTGGATAAATTGCGCTGGAAGCGAGAACAGTCGTCATTGACCTATTCCGAAAGAGCAGACACTGTCTGGGTCGAGCCGACCTTGATCGCCGCGGTCGAGTTTCGAGCCTGGACGCCGGAGGGCGAGCTGCGTCATCCTTCCTACAAGGGTTTGCGAGAGCGTCAGGACAATGCCGCCGTCTTACGGCAATCAGCGCCATCTGCTAGATTGTCTTCATTTGAGCTCACGCGGAGTAGATAGCCTGCAATGCGCAGTCTTCATCGCATGGAAGACAAGGACTGGTTCGCGAAATGGGTCCAGGACGCCGAAAGCCTGATCAACCTGATGCCAGCCTACGAGATGAACCCCGATCAGATGGGGCCGATCGTCCGCAACACTGCCGCGGGAAAGTAGCAGCTCGTCCATGCACGCTGGGGACTGCCCTCCCCGCGTTTCGCACTCGAGAAAGCGGCCAAGACTAAGGCTGAGAAACTCGCGGCGAAGGGCATGCCTTTCGATCTAGAAGAGCTGATCCGCATGAAGGCCGACCGCGGCACGACGAACGTGCGCAAGCTCAATTTTCAACACTGGAAACGATGGTTCGGTGTCGAAAATAGATGCCTCGTCCCGGTCACCAGTTTTGCCGAACCGGATCGATCCGGCCAGCCAGCCGAGAAGACGGTGGCAAGGTGCCCAATGCTTGGTTTGCTCGCGACGAGGAAGTCGCTGATGTTCTTTGCCGGCATCCATGTGCCGCAATGGCAGAGTGTGCGAAAGGTCAAGGACGGCCTGACCATCGACGATCTCTATGGCTTTTTGACCACGGATCCCAAAGAACTGTGCAAGCCGATCCATGAGAAGACCATGCAAGTCCTGTTGCTGACCGAGGAAGAGATCGACACCTGGATGCGCGCGCCCTGGGAAGAGGCGAAGGACGCATTCCGTGAAAGGGACATACAGTGATTTTTTGTCATTTCTAATATGACTATTATGATCTTTTAGCAAGGCTTGGCTCT
>NZ_JBFUMG010000244.1:0-6314 GCF_054049495.1 Phyllobacterium sp. P5_D12
TGCGGCTTCTGCTTCAGGACCTCGATGATTTCATCGACCGGCAGATAGTCATAACGCAGAGCAATGTTCAGTTCGTCGCAGAGTACCAACTCGGTTTCGTCGTCGAGGATCATCATCTTGGCCTGTTCCCACGCATCGCGCGCCATGGCGATATCGCGGGCACGATCCTGCGTTTCCCACGTAAATCCCTCGCCCATGGCGGAAATCGTCACCTGCTCGGGGAATTTCTCCAGAACCCAACGCTCGCCCGTATCCCATGATCCTTTGACGAACTGGACGACGCCGATCTTCATGCCATGGCCAAGCGCCCTGAACACAACGCCGAAGCCGGCCGTGGATTTGCCTTTTCCTTTACCGGTATTGACGATCACCAGACCTTTTTCGTCGGTCTTTGTTGCCAGAATTTTATCGCGCACCGCTTTCTTCTTGCGCATCTTGTCGGCGTGCCGCTCATTGATTTCCGCTTCGGTCAGATTCTGCAATTTTTGTGACTTTTCAGCCATTTGGCTTTCCCTTCCGAATCAAATTATCAGGCAGCAAGTTTGCTTAAATCGTAGCGCGCCGAGTTGGAACGCGGCGTCCAGAAATTGCGAGTCACTGCCTGTTCCAGCTTTTCCGCGATATCGCGCAAGGCATGCGGGTTCTTTTCCGCCAGGAAGGCACGTACATCGTCATCCACCAGAAATGCTTGATAGACGGCTTCGAAATGGTGGTTGCCGACAGCGCCGGTGGTAGCGGCGAAGGCAAAAAGATAATCCACGGTCGCCGCCATCTCGAATGCACCTTTATAGCCATGGCGCATCACGCCAGTAATCCATTTCGGGTTGGTCACGCGGCCACGAACCGTACGGGCGATTTCTTCTTCAAGCGTGCGGATAACGGGTTTTTCCGGACGTGAATGGTCATTGTGGTAGATGGCAGGGCGCTCGCCCGAGACAAGTTCCACCGCCGCCGACATACCGCCTTCGAACTGGTAGTAATCGTCGGAATCGAGCAGATCGTGCTCGCGGTTGTCCTGATTTTGCACGACGGCGTTGACGTCCCGCAGCCGTTCTTCAAGCAAGCCCCGCTCAGCATTGCCCTCGATGCCCGCGCCATAGGCATAGCCGCCCCAGACGAGCCAGGCTTCCGCCAGATCGTCGCGCTTTGCCCAGTCGTTTTCGTCGATGAGCGCTTGCAGGCCAGCACCATAGGCACCCGGCTTGGAGCCGAATACGCGAAAACCGGCGCGTTGTCTGGCCAGCTTTTCTTCTGTGCCTTCTCCAATGAGCCGCGCCTGCTCGCTGCGCATACGCGCGGCGATAGGATTATCCTCGGTATCTTCATCTAAAGCGCCCACTGCCCGCACTGCGGTGTCGAACAGCGCTATCTGGTCTGGAAATGCATCACGGAAAAAACCCGAAATTCTCAAGGTTACATCGACGCGTGGGCGACCAAGCATGGCGGTCGGGATGATTTCGTAACCGGTAACCCGGCGCGAGGCCATATCCCACACCGGCTTGACACCGATCAGTGCCAGCGCTTGCGCAATATCGTCGCCGCCGGTGCGCATATTCGAAGTACCCCAGGCGGTGAGCCCGAAGGAGGTCGGCCATTCGCCATGATCCTGCGTGTAGCGTCGGATCAGAAGCTCGGCGGATTTTTGTCCGAGTTCCCATGCGGCCGGCGTTGGCACGGCGCGGCTATCGACCGAAAAAAAGTTTCGCCCTGTCGGCAAGACATCCGGGCGCCCGCGAGTTGGCGCCCCCGACGGCCCCGGCACAACGAAACGTCCGTTCAGTGCCGTCAGCAACGCGTTCATCTCGGCATCGCCGCAAGCGGTAACAGCAGAACGCAAGTTGGTGCGGATGCCGTCAAGCACGGCAATTGTCGCTGCCCAATCCTGAGTGCAATCCACCTCTCCGGCCACCAATTTGGCGGCCAGCAGCTCGACACGTTCGACAGTATCGCCGGCGATGCGCCAAGGCTCATCCGAAATAGCTTGCAAGATATCGGGGCGAGGCCCGACCCACGGCTTGGCCATCTCACAATCCAGCGGGTCGAAGCCCTCCAACCCGAGATCGAGCGCAATCGCCCGCTGCAGGCTCTGATCGGCGCCATGGCCGGCTGCGCGTGGAACGCGCGCCAGCGCAACCACGAGATCGGTCAGCAGATGGCCTTCCGGCGATCGTCCAAAAACATGCAGGCCATCGCGGATTTGCATTTCCTTCAAATCGCAAAGATACGCATCGAGTTTCTGCAGAGCGAGATCGTCCGGGTCATGATCGTGAATGCCGACATCGCTGTCGAGCCCGATATCGCGCACCAGATCGAGAATTTGCGCCTTAAGACGCACAAGACGGCGCGGATCGACGCCCGAAGCCTCATAATATTCATCAACCAGCGCTTCGAGGTCCTTAAGGGGGCCATAGCTCTCGGCGCGCGTTAGCGGTGGCGTCAGATGGTCGATAATCACTGCCGACGAACGGCGCTTGGCCTGCGTACCCTCGCCCGGATCATTCACGATAAAGGGATAAATATGCGGGATCGGTCCAAGCACCGCTTCCGGATAGCAGTTTTCCGACAGCGCTAGAGATTTGCCCGGCAGCCATTCGAGATTGCCGTGCTTGCCGACATGCACAATGGCGTGTGCGCCATATACCTCCCGCAAATAGGCGTAGAACGCGAGATAGCCATGCGGCGGCACAAGGTCCGGCGAATGGTAGGTTTCTTTCGGATCGATGTTATAGCCGCGCGCCGGCTGAATGCCGACGAGCGTTTTGCCGAAGCGCGCCAACGGCAGGGCGAACGTCTCGGCATGCTCCATGAAGTACGGATCGGCCTCCGGCTGTCCCCAGCGCGAGATGACAACGTCTTGAATCGATTGCGGAAGCTTTTCGAAGAAGCTTCTGTATTGATTCAAGGAAATGGTTTCGCGGATTTCCCGTCCATCGAGGGCTGCGTTGGTCGGGCCCGCCATCATATGATTGATCAGCGCGTCGCCGTCGGTTGGTACGCTGGCAACCGGATAGCCCTGCTCGCGTAGCGCATGCAGGATATGCCAGATACCCGCAGGAGTATCCAAACCCACACCATTGCCAAGCCGGCCGTCACGATTGGGATAGTTGGCCATGATCAGCGCAACGCGGCGCGAAGCAGTCTTCGCAGCACGAAGCCGCGCCCAGTTGGCTGCCAGCGCCGCAACGAACTCAACGCGATTGGCCAATGGCTCGTGCGTTACGATATTGGCTTGGGTGCTCTCGTCATAATGCCGTGCGGATTTGAATGACACGGCGCGCGAAAGAACACGTCCGTCGACCTCCGGTAGTGCCACATTCATTGCCAGGTCGCGGGCTGACAATCCCTGATCGGACCCGCGCCATTGCTCGATGCTTGATCCGGAAAAGATAACCTGCAGCACCACGGCGCCGTCGTGTTCGAGCACGGTAGCTTTGCGTGCGCTGCCCGGCGCGGAAACGGCAAAGCCAGTCGAATTGAGCACGACAGAAGGCGGCACCTCGGCGAAAATGCTCTCTAGMGTCGCCACAGATACCGGATCTTTCAGACTGGAAACGAACACCGGTAAAGGGTTGAGCCCGTTGGCTTTCAGCGCATCGATCAAAGCTTCGACCGGCTGCGTCTGCCCGCTCTGCACCAGTGCGCGGTAAAAACAGATGGCAACGACCGATGCATTCTCCTGCCATTGTCCACGCAATTCTTCCAGCGATGGCGCGGCGCTGCCCGGCAACCACAACCCCGCTTTCAAAAGCGGCGCTGCTTCCTGCGGCTTTTCCTTGCCGTCGATCAGTGATCCACAATAATCGAGGAAACGTAGGGCGTTCTGCGCGCCACCCTCCAGCAGATAGTGCCAGAGCGCATCGCGATCCTGTCGTGAAATCGTGGAAAACCGGTCCAGCCCCGGGTCCGGCTTATCGTCACCTGGCAGCACCGCAAACTGTACCTTGTGATTGATCGCGCAAGCATGCAACGCTTCCAGCCCGTAAGGCCAATAGCTTTCACCGCCAAGGATCCGCACCACGATAAGCTTTGCATGACGTGCCGTGCGCTCGACATAAGCATCGACAGACATGGGATGCGCTAAGGCCATCAAATTGGCGAGGCGCAACGATACGACATCGTTTTGTCGCTTGGCAGAGCTAAGGCTTGCGAGTTCCGTGTCAGCGGCAGAGAGAAACAGCACATCTCCCGGCGTCTGGCCAAGGTCTATGGCCTCGGTGCCTTCAGCTATCGTGCCTTTCTGGGCAAGCAGGAGATGCATCTGGTTTCCTATCAGGCCGCGGCAGCGTTCATTGCCGTTGAGATGGCGGCCGTATCGATATCGTGCAAACCAATCACGACGAGCCGCGTCTGACGCTCTTCGCCGGGGTTCCAACTGCGATCGAAATAATGTTCGATACGTGAACCGACGGCCTGAATCACCAGACGCATTGGCTTGCCGGGAACATCGACGAAGCCTTTGAGCCGCAAGACGTCGTGATCGGCAATCACTGCTTTGAGCTTTTCGACAAATGATTTCGGCTCGGCCACCGGGCCAAGTCCCACGACAAAGCTTTCGAACTCGTCGTGGTCATGCTCTTCACCTGCCGCATGCTCCATCTCGTGATGCGATTGGCGATTGGCAATGTCTCCCTCGGTGCCGACGCCCAGCCCAAGCAGCAGTTCATTGCTGAGCTTGCCGAAGCTTGCCGAAACCATATTCAGCGAGCGCGAGGAGCGGCTTTGCACATCACCGCGAACGCTCATCAACTGCGCATCGCTGATCAAATCTGTCTTGTTCAACACGATAAGATCGGCTGCGCGGATCTGGTCTTCGAATAGCTCTTCCAGCGGACTGTCATGATCAAGCGATTCATCCTGTTCGCGTTGCGCGTCGACCTTGTCATGATCGTCGGCAAAACGTCCCTCCGAAACCGCGGCTGCGTCAATGACAGTCACCACACCATCGACAGTCACTTGTGTCTTGATCTCCGGCCAGTTGAACGCGGCAACCAGTGGCTGCGGCAGGGCCAATCCCGAGGTCTCGATGACGATGTGATCGAAGCGATCCGGCCGATCCAAAAGCTTGGTCATGGTCGGAATGAAATCATCGGCAACGGTACAGCAGATGCAGCCATTGTTCAGTTCGATCATATCCTCGTCGCGGCATGCCTCGATCCCGCAACCTTTGAGCAGGTTGCCGTCAACGCCAAGATCGCCAAATTCGTTGATGATCAACGCAATGCGCTTGCCATTGGCATTTTCCAGGAGATTGCGGATCATCGTCGTCTTGCCAGAACCGAGAAAGCCGGTGATGACGGTTGCCGGAATCTTTTGACCCTGCATGGTATTATCCCTTCATTTTGAGCGGCAGTCCTGCTGCTACGAAATAGACCTGAGCCGCAGCACCTGCCACGGCTTGATGGAGTCGGCCTGCATGGTCGCGAAAGTCGCGCGCCATGCGGTTTTCTGGAACGATGCCAAGACCCACCYCATTGGAGACCAGCACCACGGCCCCCTTCAATTCTCTCAGCGCCGCAACAAGCCGCGCTGTCTCTGTTTCGATATCTTTCTCAGACATCATCAGGTTGGTGAGCCACAAGGTCAGACAATCGACAAGAACGGCACGGTTGCCGGTGCACTCTCTTTGCAGCACACCGACCAGATCAAGTGGTTCTTCAATGGTTGTCCAGGAGCCGCCGCGCCGTTGCTTGTGCTGCGCTATTCTCTCTGACATTTCATCATCCCATGCTCTGCCAGTAGCAAGATAGACCGCATCCATACCGGACGCTTCGATCAACCCCTCGGCAAAAGAGGATTTACCGGAACGCGCGCCGCCCAAAACAAAGGTTGCTCTGCGTTCCAGTTGCATCAGGCATCCAGCTCCGATTGCGCGTAGTGTTGAATGGCCCAGCCAAGCGCGGTTCCAAGCACCACCCAGAAGAACAGGTTGGTTGCCAGTGTCGACACGGCAAATTCGGAAGCCAATGTCGGCGGTACGCTTGAGGTCAGATCGTCGGCTTCAGGCGCACCATAAACGTGCGGAGCCACGATCAGCGCAATGCCCAGCACCTTTGCCCAGATCTCGTCGCGAAGCACGATGAGATAAACGCCGCCTGCCGTCAGCAGAACTGTAATCAGCCACCATGCCTGCCTCGTGGCAAGGTCGGCTGCCGGCATCGCTGGCAATTCGGGAGCGAGGCTGAATGCAGGCGCAAGATTGAAAATAAAGAAGCCCGCAAGACCCCAATAAATACCATTTTGCAGCGTGATCCTGCGACCCAGAAAAAGCGCGGCAGCTCCTGTGATGAGGGCAAAGCCAGCACCGGCAACGAGAT
>NZ_JBFUMG010000245.1:0-6304 GCF_054049495.1 Phyllobacterium sp. P5_D12
ATCCTAAGTTGAGCGCGAAGGCCGAGCGAGCGGCAGCTTTTCTTGGCCTCGCTTACGAGCGGCGCGTGACGGGTTATGGTGATCTCGTTCCCGCCTTGACCTCGGCTGCGGCTCCCGATTAGATTCTCTCCCGATCGCCATCAGATGAACGACTTCTTCTTCTGTATGCCTGAATACCAATGAAACAGGTATCAATTCATTATGCTTCGCGCTGGATTCGCCACGATTATCCTTATTGCTTGGACAACTGTCGCCCAAGCAGATGGTGCGATAACTCGGATTATCACAAAGCCTGATCAAGCGAAGCTCGACAAGTATGAAGAGACGTTGGGCACGGCTGTCGATGAAGCAAAAAAAGGCGGCACGGTAACCGACGTAAAATGGCTGGAGGAAATCCTCGACAAACCCCACCTGGGCTTTCGTGAAGATTTCGATATGACTGGCGAATGGAAATGCCGAATGGCAAAGCTTGGCAACGAACCGGCGCTAGTGATCTATAGCTGGTTCAAATGCCGTATCACGGACGACGGGTCAGGCTGGATGCTTGAAAAAACGAGCGGTTCACAAYGCACGAAGGGACGCTTTTATACAGAGAGCGACAACCGCCTCACCTATCTTGGTGTTGGCTTTATTGCAGGTGAAAAGCCCAGGAACTACAGCGCGGGTCCCGACATTGATCAGGTAGGATACGCATACCGCACAGGAAACAACGAGTTTCGAATTGAGTTCCCTGCGCCGGTCCGTGAATCGCTGATGGATATACTCGAACTGAAGCGTTGAGGTATTTCGTCATTGCAATGTTACTTACCTCGCGCCATATGCGTCAAAATGTGAACAAAGACGAGAAGATGGCCGCAATCGACGCAGAAGAAAAGAACAAGCCAAACCGTGTCCCTGTACGTTTGACGCCAGACAATGACCCGCGCCCGCTCTCGCAGGTCTTCAGGGATTTGTCTCTTGCCGCAACAGCCCCGGTATCTTTTGACGAACTCGAAGACGCCTTTACAGATCGCAGTTTTGCCGCGCTCCTCACATTTTTTGCGATTTTGAATCTTATCCCGCTGCCGCCAGGTACCGGGGTCATCACGGGTATTCCACTTGTGCTCGTTTCGGTTCAAATGGTGATGGGGCGTGAATCTGTTTGGCTACCAACTTTCATGCGAGCGAAAACCATTTCCCCGGACCGGTTCCGTTTGATATCGGCCAAAGTCGTTCCGTGGCTGGAATGGCTAGAGAAGTTTATCCGGCCGCGCAATTGGCCGTTTGGCCGCAAGCAGGGTGATCGCTGGCTTGGTGCGTTTACCACCATTCTTGGTCTGTCAGTGGTTTTGCCGATGCCGCTATCCAATTGGCTGCCCGCTTTCGCGACCGCGATTATCGGCATCGCACTTTGCGAGCGTGACGGCAGATTGATGTTGGGCGGACTGATACTCGGTGTCGTCTCGATCGGCATTGTCACGGGCTTTGCCTTCGTTGCCGCCAGCGTCTTTTCCTATCTCATGACCTTCTGGCCTTTCTGAAGCAAATCCTTGTCGCAAAAACACCAATGCCGCACGTCGCATTTGAGTGGGCGCGCGTCGTGAGATAGCAAGCTTAACCCCTGATTTTCCGGCAAAAGGGTCCCCATCGGAGGATGAACTGCATGGCTGATCTCATTGTCGTTTATTGGCGGGATATTCCCGCTCAAGTGACCGTCAAAAAGGGACGCCAGGCAGCCAAGCGCGAGCTTCCGATTCGTTTCACCGAGGCCATCGACATGTGTGCGATGCGTATTGGTGCGAAAGACTCCGATGCCTATCTGGCGGAATGGCGCCGCGGCACTCCGGTGCCTGTGAGTGATGATCTGGAGACCGAGGCGGATGGCGCCCTCGCCCGCATTGACAATGAATATGATCGGGAACGCCTTGTGGCGCTCGTAAAGGCAGGTGGACATGAGCATTCATGAATTCAAAGCGAAGTCGCAGCAGGATCAAATGACCAAGATCGCAGCATCCATTGAAGTCGCGGCTCGCCAGGCTATCGAATCCCAGGATTTGCCGGGGCTGTTCCCCACAGGCACCCGGGTTTACATCACCGATATGGGTACGGACAGCGTCGATACGCTGACTGCGGCCGCAAAGCGCATTCATGAACTTGGTTATAAGCCGGTCCCGCATTTCGCTTCACGCCGTCTGTCGACCAAAGCAGTGCTCGAAACCCGTATCTGCCGAGCCGCGCAGGAAGCTGGCGTGACCGACGTTCTCGTTATTGGTGGCGGCTTAGAGCGTCAGGCCGGCGAATTCTCCTCGACGATGGAAGTGTTGGAGACTGGTTTCTTCGACAAATATGGCATCACCGAAATGGGCGTTGCCGGCCATCCCGAAGGCAGCCCGGAGTTTTCCGAGGCGGTTGCGATTGAAGCTCTGCGTTTGAAGAAGGACTTCGGCGAACGCACTGGTGCAAAGCTGCGTGTTGTCACCCAGTTCGGTTTCGATGCTGACCGCTTTATCCGCTATTCGGAATCGCTGCGCCAGCATGGCGTCGACCTTCCCGTGCATCTCGGTGTTGCTGGCCCTGCTAAGATTACGACACTGATCAAATATGCAGCCATGTGCGGTGTCGGCAATTCGATCAGCTTCCTCAAGAAGAATGCCCTGTCGCTGACAGCGCTCGCCACAAGCCACTCACCGGAAGGTGTTGTCGGCCCCATCGAGCAGCACGTTTTGGCTAACCCGACATCTGTCATCAAGCAAATTCATATCTTCCCGTTCGGTGGATTGAAGAAGTCGTCTGAATGGCTTGTCGATCGCGGCTCATGGAATTTGAATACCGCACACTATTCTACAAACGCAGTCGCGAATTAAGGATCCTTGAATGACCCGTACGATCGTTGCTTCGGCGACCAGAGAAATAATCATTGGATTTGATCAGCCTTTCTGCGTCATCGGCGAGCGGATCAATCCGACCGGTCGTAAGAAACTGGCCGCCGAAATGATCACGGGCAATTTCGATACAGTCATCAAGGATGCTTTGGAGCAGGTCGCTGCGGGCGCAACCATGCTGGACGTCAACGCGGGTGTCACTGCGGTGGATCCCAACGCAACAGAGCCGGGCCTTCTTGTTCAAACGCTTGAAATTGTTCAGAATCTGGTCGATGTCCCCTTGTCGATCGACAGTTCGGTAAGCGCTGCCATCGAGGCGGCATTGAAAGTCGCCAAGGGCCGTCCGCTGGTCAATTCCGTGACGGGTGAAGAGGAGAAGCTCGAGGCCATTCTCCCGCTCATTAAAAAGTACAATGTTCCAGTCGTTGCGATTTCCAACGACGAGACCGGCATTTCCATGGATCCGGACGTTCGTTTCGCCGTTGCCAAGAAGATCGTACAGCGCGCAGCCGATTTCGGCATTCCGGCCCATGACATCGTGGTCGATCCCCTGGTCATGCCGATCGGTGCGCTTGGCGATGCCGGTCGTCAGGTTTTCGCTCTGCTGCGCCGCCTGCGCGAAGAATTGAAGGTTAACACCACCTGCGGCCTGTCGAACATTTCGTTCGGCCTCCCCCACCGCCACGGCATCAATGCCGGGTTCATTCCCATGGTGATTGGTGCGGGCATGACGTCGGCAATCATGAATCCTTGCCGTCCGCAGGAAATGGAGGCCGTTCACGCCGCGAATGTTCTCAACGGTACGGATGCCAATTGCACCTACTGGATCAAGAAATATCGCGATCACCAGCCGGCTGCCCCTGGCGCAGCTGCATCGGTATCCGTCCCTGCAGATTCGGCTGGCGGCGGGCGCCGTCGTGGCGGACGCGAGGCGCGGCGCGGCGCCGCAGGCTGACCGTTTGCGTTACGCAAACTGACCAGCATAGAAAGGCGGGAGGCAACTAAACTGCCCCTCGCCTGAAAGTTTTGGAGTATCGATCGTGAACGCACCCGTCAAAGCACCAGAGGCGTCGGCAAAGGAAGCGCTCGTTCTCTTCATGCCATCGGGTAAGCGCGGACGTTTCGCCGTTGGTACACCCATTTTGGAGGCCGCACGCACCCTTGGCGTGTACGTTGAGAGCGTCTGCGGCGGCCGCGCAACCTGTGGACGCTGCCAGGTGGAAGTGCAGGAAGGCAGTTTTGCCAAGCACAAGATCGTCTCCTCGCTCGACCACATTTCCCCCCGAGGTCCGAAGGAGGATCGTTATGACCGGGTGCGCGGCCTGCCCGAAGGGCGCCGTCTCTCCTGTTCCGCCACGATACAGGGCGATCTCGTCGTTGATGTACCCCAAGATGTCCAGGTCAACGCGCAGGTGGTCCGCAAAGCCGCCACCGACCGCGTTATCGAGCGCAATGCGGCCGTGCAGCTTTGCTATGTCGAGGTCGAGGAACCCGATATGCACAAACCTCTGGGCGATCTCGACCGCCTGAAAGCCGTGCTGGAAAAAGACTGGGGCTGGAAGGACCTGCTCATTGCCCCGCACCTGATCCCTCAGGTTCAAGGCATTTTGCGCAAGGGCAACTGGGGCGTGACTGCCGCCATTCACCGTGACATGGATTCCTCGCGCCCCTTTATCATCGGCTTATATCCAGGCCTGAAGAACGAAGCCTACGGCATAGCCTGCGACATTGGCTCGACGACCATCGCCATGCATCTGGTCTCGCTGCTATCTGGCCGTATCGTCGCCTCCTCTGGCACGTCGAACCCGCAAATCCGCTTTGGCGAAGACCTGATGAGTCGCGTCTCCTATGTGATGATGAATCCTGACGGGCGCGAGGCAATGACCAAGGCCGTCCGCGAGGCGGTCAACAAGCTGATCGGCAAGGTCTGTGCGGAAGGCAACGTCGACCGGCACGATATCTTCGACTGTGTCTTCGTCGGCAATCCGATCATGCATCACCTGTTCCTGGGTATCGATCCGACTGAGCTTGGCCAAGCACCATTCGCGCTTGCCGTCTCTGGRCCGCTACAGTATTGGGCGCAGGAGATCGACATCGAGGTCGCCCTCGGAGCGCGCCTCTATATGCTGCCCTGCATAGCCGGCCATGTCGGTGCCGATGCAGCGGGTGCCACGCTATCGGAAGGGCCCTACCGGCAGGACAAAATGATGCTGCTCGTTGACGTCGGCACCAACGCCGAGATTGTGCTCGGCAATAGCACCCGAGTGGTCGCCGCATCCTCGCCTACCGGCCCAGCCTTTGAAGGCGCCGAAATTTCGTCAGGACAACGCGCTGCCCCGGGCGCGATCGAGCGCGTTCGCATCGACCCGCAGACCCTCGAACCGAAGTTCCGTGTCATTGGCGTTGACAAGTGGTCCGACGAGGAAGGTTTCGACGAAGCCGCCAAGACGACTGGGGTCACCGGCATCTGTGGCTCGGCGATTATCGAGGTGGTCGCGGAAATGTATCTTGCCGGCGTCATTTCAGAAGACGGTGTCGTTGATGGCACGATGGCCGAGCGCAGCCCGCGCATTATCGCTAATGGCCGAACCTTCTCCTACCTCCTGCGTGACGGCGAACCGCGCATTACCGTTACTCAGAACGATATCCGTGCCATACAACTCGCCAAGGCGGCCCTTTATGCCGGCGTAAAGCTTCTGATGGAAAAGCAGGGCGTCGAGACGGTGGACACGATTCGTTTTGCCGGAGCCTTCGGCTCTTTCATCGATCCTAAATATGCCATGGTACTCGGCCTCATTCCCGACTGCGAGTTGTCCGAGGTGAAGGCTGTGGGCAATGCGGCGGGTACGGGCGCGCTGATGGCATTGCTCAACCGCAACCATCGTCGCGAGATAGAAATAGAAGTTGCCAGCATCGAAAAGATAGAGACTGCACTGGAGCCGAATTTCCAGCAACTCTTCGTGAATGCCATGGCAATGCCGAACAAGATTGACCCGTTCCCAAAACTGTCGCAGGCCGTAACGCTGCCTCCACGCAAGAATGTCAGCGAGGATGGCATCGCTGGCGATGCAACTCCACGTCGGAGGTCGCGCGAAGAACGCGCAGCACGGCGTAACCGCGATTAGCTTTGTCCGGCTGTCAAATTCCGCTATCAAACATCTATGATTGATTCCGGAAATAACATCCCATGATAGCCTGCTTTGACATTGGCGGTTCTGCCATCAAGGGCGCAATCGCCTACTCGCCTGAAGATATAAGGCCGCTACCGAAAATCCCGACGCCGCTGAACGATTTTGATGCGTTCGCGTCGGCCATCGAAAAGATCGCGGCGGATGGAGGCGCTGACCCCAGAAGCTTAATATCGATTTCCATCGCGGGGGTGGTTGATTCCGATACGGGCAAGATCACTTGCGCCAATATTCCATGTATTCATGGCCGTACAT